>JAACVA010000173.1:1153-7016 GCA_009992615.1 Rhodobacterales bacterium | reverse complement strand
ATGCCCCGGAATCAGTGGCCGGATACTTTCGGAATCAGCGGCCGCATGATCCCGGAATACGCATCATGTCCATCCCGCGCATCTTCGCCCCCGCCGTTACCCTGACGAGGATGAATCATGTTCTTAAATCGCTGTCGAGACGGGACTATTTCAGCGGCCTGTTAATCCATGTAACTATACCAGCTCAGGCAGACTAAGCGGCTAAATATCTGAAATTAAACAGTTATAAGCCGCGAAACCGCCCATCTCAGAGGCTGAATTGTTGAACTTGGGGTTTCAGCGCCGAAAGGTGGGTGGCGCCGACTGGATGTTTTTCCCCATCCCGACCTTTGGTTGGGCCGAACTCCGGGCCGACGACCGGCGACCCGGGCTGTGGGCACCTCTATCGTGGCTTGTGGGGCCCCGCAGCACCTGTTGTGGTGGTCCCGCCCCCAGCATGGCGGCTTGAAAAGCCGACAGTGGCGCAGGATCCACCATGGTGTCGACGGTTACTTGTCTGTCGCTGGAATGCCAGGGCTCAGCACCGCGCGCCACCCACCCAGACCCCGGTGATGGCACGGTCATCGCCCATCATGATTGTCGGAAACACCGCCTGCCAGATGTCGCCCGCCCGCGCCGCCGCCTGGGTGATGGCGGGCGTGCTGGCCAGATCCAGCGCGACGATATCGGCCTCGCTGCCCACGGCCAGCGATCCCACCTTGTCGCCCATGTGCAGCGCCCGCGCCGACCCGGCGGTGGCCAGCCACAGCAACTGCGCCGGGTGCAGCGCGCTGCCCGCCAACTGCCCGATCTCATATCCCGCCGCCATGGTGCGCAGCATGGAAAACGACGATCCGCCCCCGGTGTCGCTGGCCAGCCCGACCGAAAGCCTGCGCGCCTTGAGCGCCGCCATCTGAAACAGCCCCGAGCCGATGAAGCTGTTCGAGGTCGGGCAATGCACCACCGCCGCGCCGACCTCGGCCAGGCGGTCCACCTCGCGCGGGGTCAGGTGAATGGCGTGACCGTAGAGGCCCCGTTCGCCCAGCAGACCGTGGCGTTCGTAGGTGTCCAGATAATCGCGTGCCTCGGGGTGCAAATCGCGCACCCAGGCGATTTCGTCCACCTGTTCGCTCAGGTGGGTCTGCATCAGGCAGTCGGGGTGTTCGGCCCACAGCGCGCCCAGCGCGAACAGCTGGTCGGGGGTGGATGTCGGGGTGAACCGCGGCGTGATCGCATAGCCCAGCCGCCCCACCCCGTGCCAGCGTTGCAGCAGCGCCTTGCTGTCGTCATAGGCGGATTGCGCGGTGTCGCACAGCCCACTTGGCGCATTGCGGTCCATGCAGGTTTTGCCCGCCACCGCCCGCACCCCCCTGCGCTGTGCCTCGGCAAAGAACGCATCGACCGACACCGGGTCGGACGTGGCAAAAGAACAGACCGTCGTCGTGCCCGCCGCCAGCGTCAGATCGAAATATCGTCTGGCGATGGTGGCGGCATAGGCCGGATCGGCCAGGCGCATTTCCTCGGGGAACGTATAGGTGTTCAGCCAGTCGATCAGCCGCTTGCCCCAGCTGGCGATGATCGCGGTCTGGGGAAAATGCACATGGGCATCGACAAAGCCGGGCAGCAACAGCGCGGCGCCCATATCCGTCACCTCGACGCCGGGATAGGCGGCGCGCAGGGCCTCGGCCGACCCTCGCGCCGCGACCTTGCCGTTTTCAATCAGGATTGCACCACGGTTGTCGTGCTGCGCCGCCTCGTGCGCCGACACGACAAAGGGATCAGCCCCGAAAAACAGGGTCTGCCCGACAATCAGGCGCGGCGGTCGGGGGCTGTGTGCATCGCTCATGCGCCCTGTCTAGGGCGGACGCGGGGCAAGGTAAATTGTCAACTCCACTGGCCCTGTGACGCCGCTTGTCTTAAGTGTCACCCGAACGCACAGGAGGCCAGGCATGAGCGATCCAGACGTCATCACAGCTGAACACGACGACACCGACGACGCCTATGCGCTTGACCGCCGTTCCGTCGCCGCGATTCTCGATGCGGTTGAACATGGCGACGCCGAACGGCTGACCGCGTTGATGGAGCCGCTGCACGCCGCCGACATCGCCGACCTTCTGGAACAGATCGGCAGCAGTGACCGGCGCAGCCTCATCACCCTGTACGGCAAGGAATTCGACGGCGAAATCCTGTCGGAGCTGGACGAGGCTATCCGCGAGGATGTCGTCAAGGCGCTGTCGCCCCAGGTCCTGTCCGACGCCGTGCGCGAGATGGACAGCGACGACGTGGTCGATCTGCTGGAAGACCTTGAAAGGCCCCAACAGGAAGCGATTCTTCAGGTGCTCGAAGCCGCCGATCGCCTGGCGGTGGAAAGGGGTCTGTCCTATCCGGACTATTCCGCCGGACGCCTGATGCAGCGCGAGGTCGTGATGGCGCCCGAGCATTGGACCGTCGGGCAGGCCATTGATTTCATGAGAAACCATGAAGATCTGCCAGATCAGTTCTATCACATCATCCTGGTCGATCCGCGCCTGCGCCCTGCCGGCTATGTCACCCTCGGCAAGCTGATGAGCTCGCGCCGCGAGATCAGGCTGAGTGCGATCACCGAGGACAGTTTTCGCGTGTTCGAGATTGACGAGGAAGAGGCCGATGTCGCCTATGCCTTCAACCAGTATCACTTGATCTCGGCTCCGGTGGTTGATGGCGACGGGCGCCTTGTGGGGGTGATCACCATTGATGACGCAATGACCGTGCTGGACGAAGAACACGACGAAGACATCAAGCGCCTTGCCGGTGTGGGTGACGAAAGCCTGTTGGACAGCACGCTGGAAATCGTGCGTAACCGGTTTCCGTGGCTGTTGGTCAATCTTGGCACCGCCGTTCTGGCCAGCCTTGTGATCGCCCAGTTCGAGGCGACGCTGACCGCGATCGTGGCGCTGGCGGTGCTGATGCCGATCATCGCCTCGATGGGCGGCAATGCCGGCACCCAGTCGATGACGGTGGCGGTGCGCGCCCTGGCCACCCGCGATCTGACATCGTCGAACGCCCTGCGCGTCTTGCGGCGCGAAGTGGTGGCCAGCCTGCTGAACGGTTGCGTTTTTGCTGTCATCATGGGGATCATCGGCGTTGTCTGGTTCGGCACGCCGATGCTGGGCGTGGTCCTGGGCCTGGCGATGATCATCAACCTTGTGGTGGCGGGGCTGGCCGGGGTGGCGGTGCCAATGGCTTTGGAAAGGGTCGGCGTCGATCCGGCCCTGGCCTCGGGCACGTTCGTGACGACGGTGACCGATGTGGTGGGTTTTTTCGCCTTTCTCGGTCTGGCCGGTATCCTTCTGCTGTGACCCTGACCGACCGAAAAACCAATGCGCGCAAGGCCGCGATGGCACGGCGCAAGATCGCCTTCGACACTGCCCCGCCCGATGCCGCTGCGCATCTGATCGCGGTACTGGCCGCACATCCCGGCGTGCCTTTGTCGGGTTTCCTGCCGATCCGCACGGAAATCGACCCGATCCCGGCCATGGCCTGCGCCGCCGCCCATGCGCCGGTGGGGGTGCCGGTGATCGAGGCCCCCGGCCAATCGCTGCGCTTTGCCCGCTGGACACCCGAGACACCGTTGGTCCCCGGCCCGTTCGGCGCAAAGGTGCCCGCCAACCCGGTGTGGATGGTGCCGGAAATCCTGATCGTGCCGCTGCTGGCCTTCAACCGACAGGGCGGGCGGCTGGGCTATGGCGGGGGGTTTTATGACCGTACCTTGCAGGCGCTGCGCGCCCGGCGCCGCACCTTCGCCATCGGGTTTGCCTTTGCGGCGCAGCAGGACGATGCCCTGCCACTGGTCTCGACAGACCAACCGCTGGACATGATCGTCACTGAAACCGGCGTGCTGAGGTTCTGATTTCTTCTTGCCAAAAATACTCATTCAACATCTGTCCCGCTCGAAACGCCCGGCAATCCGGCGCGCCAAACCACCCGCGTCCCCTCACATACCCTTGTCCTGCCGTGTCGGGCGGCATAGCAAGACATCATGAGACTATTGTTTTTGGGCGATGTGATGGGGCGCGCGGGGCGCGCTGCGATCACGGAACGGCTGGCCGGGCTGCGCAGCGCCTGGCGGCTTGATTTTGTCGTGGTCAATGGAGAAAATGCCACCAATGGCGCGGGGCTGTCGGCTGACCATGCCAAGGCGTTGCTGGCCGCGGGGGCCGATGTGGTGACGCTGGGTGATCATGCCTTCGATCAAAAGGACATGTTGCAATTCGCCGAGGCGGAACCGCGGATCATCCGGCCACTGAACTTTTCCAGGGTGGCGCCGGGGCGCGGCGCGCGGGTGTTCAACGCCCCCGGCGGGCGCAAGGTGCTGGTCGCCCAGGTTCTGGGCCAGGTGTTCATGAAGCGGCCCTTTGACGATCCGTTTTCCGCGATCGAGCCGGTGCTGAAAGCCGCGCCGCTGGGCGTGCAGGTCAACGCCGCGCTTGTCGACATGCATTGTGAGGCAACCAGCGAAAAGATGGCCATGGGCCACTGGTGCGATGGCAAGGCAAGTGTCGTTGTCGGCACTCACACCCATGTGCCCACCGCCGATGCGATGATCCTGCCGCGCGGCACCGCCTATCAAAGCGATGCGGGAATGTGCGGTGATTACAACTCGGTCATCGGCATGGACAAGGCCGAGCCGCTGAACCGGTTCATCACCGGCATGGCAAAAGGCCGGTTCGAGCCCGCCGCCGGCCCGGCAACCCTGTCTGGTCTGTTTGTCGAAACCGACGATGCCACGGGCAAGGCCCGGCGCGTGGCGATGGTGCGCGAGGGCGGCGTGTTGCAGGGGGCGACGCCTTGACCGGAGGCGGGGTGCCTGTTTCAGGTGTCGTTGCCTCCGGCGGGAGTATTTTGACAAAGAAGAAACCGGGTGGCAGCGCGTGAAAGAGCGCGGTTCGCTGAGTCTTTTCGCGGTGCTGATCTGTCTGGGCCTGGGGTGGGGGTTGACGATTCCCCTCGGCAAGGTCGCGGTCAGCGAAGGCTATCGCCACTTTGGGTTGATCTTCTGGCAGCAGGTGATCGGCATCGTTCTGCTGGGTGCGGTGACGCTGGCGCGCCGGCGGCGTTTGCCGTTGGGGATGGCGCAACTGCGGTTGTATCTGGTTGTCGCGGTGATCGGCACGGTGCTGCCGAATTCGGCATCGTTCACGGCGGCGATCCATCTGCCGGCGGGGGTGATTTCGATCATCATGTCGCTGATCCCGATGCTGGCCTTTCCCATCGCTCTGGCCTTGGGCAACGAACGGTTTGCCTGGCGGCGTCTGGCCGGGCTGCTGCTGGGGTTGTTGGGGGTGCTGATCCTTGTGGTGCCGGGGGCCAGCCTGCCGAACCGGGCGATGGTGGCCTTTGTACCGTTGTCTCTGGCGGCGGCGGCGCTTTACGCGCTGGAAGGCAACGTGGTGGCGCGCTGGGGCACCCAAGGGGCCGACGCGGTGCAGGTGCTGTTGGGCGCGTCGCTGATCGGGGCGGTTCTGGTTCTGCCCCTGGCGCTGGCAACCGGGCAATTCATTGACCCGCGTCCGCCCTGGGGGTTGCCCGATCTGGCGTTGGTCGCGTCGTCCTGTGTTCATGCGGCGGTTTATGCGACCTATGTCTGGCTGGTCGGGCGGGCCGGGTCGGTTTTTGCGGCGCAGGTCAGTTACATCGTTACGGCGGCCGGCGTTGGCTGGGCCATGGCGCTGTTGGGCGAGCGGTATCCCGGCGGTGTGTGGATTGCCATGGCGGTCTTGCTGTGTGGGGTGTTTCTGGTGCAACCGCGGCCAAAAGGCGGGCTTGTGGCAGCGCCGCGAGACGCTAGACTCTGACACGACCCCAAGAGGAGCCGACGGATGGACCTGTTCAGTTTCGGCCCGAT
>JAACVA010000173.1:0-1139 GCA_009992615.1 Rhodobacterales bacterium | reverse complement strand
TGTGTTTCGCCATTGTCATCGCGATGCTGGTAATGTTCGCCCGTGAGACATATCCGACCGAGGTGGTGGCCATTTCCGGTGCCTCGGCGATGTTCGTGCTTGGCCTTTTGCCCTATGATGCGGCGGTGCAGGTGTTTTCCAACTCGGCCCCCTGGACCATCGCGGCGATGTTCCTGATCATGGGCGGGCTGGTGCGCACCGGTGCGCTGCAATGGCTGACCGAGCAGGCCGACGCCCGCGCCGAAAGCCAGCCGGTTCTGACTGTGGCGCTGGCGCTGGTCATTGTGGCGATCGGCAGCGCGTTCATGAACAACACACCGGTGGTGGTTGTGATGATTCCGGTGTTTGTGCAACTGGCCAAACGGCTGGGCGTATCGCCTTCTAAGCTGTTGATCCCGCTCAGCTATGCGGCCATCCTCGGCGGCACGATCACGTTGATCGGCACCTCGACCAACCTGTTGGTCGACGGGGTGGCACGGGACAACGGGCTGGCCGGGTTTTCGATCTTCGAGATTGCACCGCTGGGGCTGCTTCAGGTGGCGGTGGGGGGGCTGTATATGGTGCTGATCGGGCGGCGCCTGCTGCCCGAGCGGCAGTCGATGGGCGTTTTGTTGGGTGACCGGCGCAAGATGAAGTATTTCACCGAGGTTGCCTTGCCTGAAGGATCGAGCCTGATCGGCAAGAACCCCGCCTCTGTCGCATTGTTCCAGCCGGATGGCGTGCGGGTGATCGACGTGTTGCGCGGCGATGCATCGCTGCGCCGCGACATGGGCAATGTTTTGTTGCAGGCCGGTGACCGCGTGGTCCTGCGCACCGAAATGGCAGAACTTCTGGGCCTGCAAGCCGACCCGAACCTGCGCCCTGTTGACAAGCTGAGCTCGGTCGCGACCGAAACGGTTGAGGTGCTGATCACCCCCGGTGCCCGCATGGAGGGGCGCAGCCTTGGGTCGATGCGGCTGCGTCGGCGCTATGGCGTCTATCCGCTGGCCGTGCACCGGCGCAACCAGAACATCGGGCGGCAGCTGGACGATGTGGTGGTGCGGGTGGGCGACACCCTTTTGCTGGAAGGGGCCAGTGCCGACATCCAGAGGTTGGCGGCGGACATGAACCTGGTGGACATCAGCAAGCCGGCAACACAG
>JAACVA010000172.1 GCA_009992615.1 Rhodobacterales bacterium | reverse complement strand
TGTCGGCATAGATGTTCGCGAATGCCAGGGGCATCCCCTCGGCATGGCCAATGGTGACGCGCGACGTGCGGTCGGCCTCGGGCGACAACTCCGCCTCGCCCCGTGCCACCATCGCCCGCATGTGCCGCACCAGGGAATAGCCGGTGTAGCCATAGTTCACCGCACAGATCCGCCCGGAGGCGCGGGCGATCTTCACGATCTCTTCGCCTTCCTCGACGGTCATCGTCATCGGCTTTTCGCACAGCACATGAAAACCGCCGGTCAGAAATGCCTTTGTGATCTCGAAATGGGTGGCGTTGGGCGTGGCCACAGTCACCAGATCGCAACGGTCGTCGCGCGTCGTTTCGCCGGCCAGCATTTCGCGCCAGTCGCCATAGGCGCGGTCCTCGGCGATGCCCAGTTCGCCGGCAAATGCGCGCCCCGCTTCGGGGCTGTGGTCCAGCGCCCCCGCCACCATGGCGAACGCCCCGTCCAGCCTCGCGCCCAGCCGGTGGGCCGGGCCGATCTGGCTGCCCTTGCCACCGCCGATCATGCCCCAGTTCAGTTTTGCCATGATGCCCTCAGAAACCGATGGAATGCAGATATTCGCGGTTCGCCCGCGCGTCGTCGACCGGAACGGTTGTGCCAGCCGGGTCGCAATCCTGTTCCACGGTGCACCAGCCGTCAAACCCGTGGTCCAGCAGGATTTGCCGCACCGCCGGGAAATCCACGTCGCCTCGCCCGAGGTTGCAGAAAATGCCCTGGGCGCAGGCATCGTAAAACCCGGTGCGGTTGGCCACGGCGCGGGCTTTCACCACCGGGTCGATATCCTTGAAATGCATATAGCTGATGCGGTTGATGTGCCGTTTCATGAACGCCACCGGATCGTAACCGGCATAGGAATGGTGGCCGGTGTCAAAGCAGATTTTCAGATGCGCATCGTCCACTTCATCCAACAGACGTTCCAGTTCGGGCTCAAAGTCGATGAACCCGGCGGCATGGGCGTGGATGCCAACGGTCAGGCCATATTCGTCGGCGCCCATTTTCGCCACTGTCGCGATGCGGTCGCGGAAGGCGGCCCATTCGGCGGTGTCCATCTGTTCGGCTTCGTTCGCGCGCCCTGCCGTAGGGGCGCGGCGGGGCGAGATCGAATCGATCAGCACAAGATGTTGCGCGCCATGGGCGGTCAGCGCGCGACAGGTGCGCACCGCACCGTCCAGCACATCGTCCCACTGTGCGGGGTCGTGAAAGGCGCGGAACACCACGCCGCCAATCAGGGTTTGGTGGTGTTCGGCCAGCGCCTCGGCCAGTTGCACGGGGTCTTCGGGCATGAACCCCACGGGGCCCAGTTCGATGCCGGTGTATCCGGCCGCCGCGTTGTCGGCCAGCACCGAGGCCCAGGCCGGGTTGCGCGGATCGTTTGCAAATTCCACGCCCCAGGAACAGGGGGCGTTGCCGATGGTGATCATTGGGTATCCCTTTCAGAAATCAGCGATACGCACCAAGGCGCCGCTGTCGTTGCTGGCCGTCACGTCGCCACGGGTGTGTTGCACGGTTTCGATTCGCGCCGACAGTTCGACAATCGGCCCGATCAGCGGCCGCGCTGCACTGATGGCATGGGGGGGGCCAGATCGCCCATGCAGCCGTTTTCCAGCTTCCTTCTCAAAGCCTTGGGCGGCGGCGTATCGCGCGCCGCTGGCCGGCGATGCCCCGGCGACGCAAACAAGACGTGGGCGCAGGGCGGTTTGAAAGATCGCGCCGACTGCGCAATGGGCCACGGCGTGGGCCTTGCCCATATAACCGCCGCCGATTATGCCAATATCTATGGTCGTCATCTAAAGTTTCTCCCAAAAACCGTTTGCAACCGGTTGCAAAAGGCGTATCCTCGACAGGCCCGGCGGGTCAATGGCCAATCTGCGGGACAATGACGGAGAGCGCAGTGACCACAACCCCCGACACCATCCGCCTGACCACGGCGCAGGCGATCATCCGCTGGCTTGCGGCGCAATACATCGTGATCGACGGGGTAAAAACCCGGGTCTGCGGCGGTGGTTTCGGCATTTTCGGCCATGGCAACGTCACCTGTCTGGGCGAGGCACTGTACGATCACCGCGCGATGGTGCCGCTGTACCGGGGGCAGAATGAACAGGGCATGGGGTTTGCCGCCGCCGCCTATGGCAAATATCACCTGCGCCAGCGGTTCATGTTCTGCACCGCCTCCGCCGGACCGGGCACCGCCAACCTGCTGACCGCCAGCGCACTGGCCCACGCCAACCGCCTGCCGCTGCTGATGCTGTGCGGCGATACCTTCCTGACGCGTCTGCCCGATCCGGTGCTGCAACAGCTGGAACATTTCGGCAATCCCGCGCTGGGCCTGAACGATGCCTCGGGCGGTGACGCGGTACTGGGACAGGATCACCCACCCGGCGCAGATCGTGCAATCCCTGCCCGCAGCGCTGGCAACGCTGCTGGACCCTGCCGATTGCGGGCCGGCATTCTTCGCGCTGCCGCAGGACGTGCAGGGCTGGACATGGGATTATCCGGTGGAATTTTTCGAGGAAAAAGTGCACCGCATCCGCCGCATCACCCCCGACCCCGACGAGGTGACCGAGGCGGCGGCACTGCTGCGCCGGGCGCAGCGTCCGGCGATCATCGCCGGGGGCGGGGTGCAATATGCACGCGCCGTGGCCGAACTGACCGGCTTTGCCGAGGCGCATGGCATCCCGGTGATCGAAACCATCGCCGGGCGCGCCACGCTGCTGAACGATCACGCCCTGAACATCGGGCCGGTCGGGGTGACCGGATCGGACAGCGCCAACTGGCTGGCCGAGAGGGCGGATGTGATCCTGTCGGTGGGGTCGCGCCTTCAGGATTTCACCACCGGGTCGTGGACCGCCTTTGCCCATGAGGCGCGGTTCATTTCGCTGAACGCCGCCCGCCATGACGCGGGCAAGCACCGGTCGCTGCCCGTGGTCGGGGATGCGAAACTGGGGCTGGCGGCGCTGGATGCCGCCTTGGGCGATTATCGCGCGCCCGAGGGCTGGGTGGCGCAGGCGCAGGCCGAACGTGCCCGGTGGAACGGCTATGTGGCGCAGAACGTAGCGCCCGGCAACCGCCCCAATTCCTATGCCCAGGCGATTGGCGTGGTCAACGCGCTGTGCGACCCGTCCGACCGGGTGGTGGCGGCCGCAGGCGGCCTGCCCGCCGAGGTGACGGCCAACTGGCGCACCTTGAAAACCGGCACGGTGGATGTGGAATTCGGGTTTTCCTGCATGGGGTATGAAATCGCCGGTGCCTGGGGCGCACGCATTGCCCAGAGCGAGGCCGAGCCGGACAAGGACACGATCACCTTCTGCGGCGATGGCAGTTACCTGCTGATGAATTCCGACATCTATTCCAGCGTGCTGACCGGCAAGAAACTGATCGTGCTGGTTCTGGACAATGGCGGCTTTGCCGTCATCAACAAGTTGCAGAACAACACCGGCCAGATCAGTTTCAACAACCTGATCACCGACACCCCCACGGCGACGCATCCTTTTGCCGTGGATTTCGCGGCCCACGCCCGCGCGATGGGCGCCAACGCCGAAACCGTGGCCAACCCCGCCGAACTGGCCGAGGCGTTCAAACGGGCAAAGGCCGCGGACCGGACGACCATCATCGTCATGCAGGTCGACCCCTATGAAGGCTGGACAACCCAGGGCCACACCTGGTGGGAGGTGGGCACGCCCCATGTTTCGACCCGTGACAGCGTCATCACCGCCCACGCCGAAATCGAATCCGCGCGGGTCAGACAAAGGCGGGGGATCTGACCATGCTGAACGGTATTCGCCAGAACAATTTTCTTGTCATCGGTCGTGCGGGCATGGATTTTTTCCCAGACCCACCGGGCACCCGCACCGAGGACGCGGTTACGTTCAAATCGGGCCTTGGCGGCAGTTCGGCCAACATTGCCGCCGGTATCTGCAAATTCGGCGGCAAGGTGGCTTTGGTCACCCGGGTCAGCGACGATGCGATCGGGCGGTATTGCATCAACCAATTGCGCCATTACGGCGTGGATACCCGCCATGTGCACCCCGTCGGGGCCGAGTTCCGCAATTCGCTGGCGGTGTACGAATCGCGGGTGGAACAGCACCAAAGCGTGATCTATCGCAACGGTGCCGCCGATTTCCAGATGTCGATCGCCGATGTCGAGGCGGTGGATTACCCGGCCTATGGTGCCCTGATCACCGCAGGCACCGTTTTTGCCGCCGAACCGTCGCGCAGCGCGGCATTCCACGCCTTTGATCTGGCGCGCAAGGCGGGCCTGCCGATCATCTTCGATGTCGATTACCGCCCTTATTCATGGCCCTCGCCGCAGGTGGCCGAAGCGGTGCTCAGCCGCGCGGGGGCGTTGTCGGACGTGATCGTCGGCAATGACGAAGAATTCGGCTTCATGGCCGGTGGGATCGACCTGGGGTTGGACAAGGCGCGGGCGCTGGCCGGCGAAACCGCCACCATCGTGATTTACAAGATGGGCGAAAAAGGTGCGATCACCCTGCACGGCGGCACCGAAATCCGCACCGGCATCTATCCCGTGACGGCACTGAAACCGACCGGCGCGGGCGACAGTTTCATGGCCGGGCTGATGGCCTCGCTTGCGGCGGGGTATGATCTGCGCGACGCGGTGATGCGCGGTTCGGCCTGTGCGGCGATCACCGTGTCGCGGCCCGGCTGTGCCCCGGCCATGCCCGACGCGGCGCAACTTGATACCTTCCTGGGCCAGCATCCCGGCCCCACCGACGCATAGACGCATAAAGGACAATTCCGTGCACATTCCACCGTTTGACAACCGCAACGCCCCCATTGTTGATGTGGATGACGCCTGCGTGCCGCTGAACTATTTCAATATCGTCAAGCTGACCAACGGTCAGGCGTTCGAATATGCCGTGCCCGGCTATGAAACCTGCATCGTTCCCGCCACCGGCACGGTGGATGTGGATGTCGAGGGGTTTGCCGTCTCGGCGCTGGGGGGCCGTGGTGTTGACGTATGGGATGGCGAGCCTGAGGGCGTTTATGTGCCCAGCGGCGGCCGCGCTACCATGGTCTGTACTTCGGACAGTGCCGAGGTGTTTGTCGCCGGTGCCAAGTATGACACGGTGCTTGAGCCGTTTGTCGTGCGCAACGACGAATTGGACATGGTGCAATACGGGTCGGACGACACCAAGACCCACCGCAAGATCAAGCATATCCTCGGCACCAAGTACCACGGCAAGGTGGGCCGCCTTTTGGTGAGCGAGCTGTTCACCGTGGGGCAGGGCGGCTGGTCGGGGTTTCCGTCGCACAAGCATGACACCGACCGACTGCCGCTGGAAACACGCCACGACGAAACCTACAACTTCCGCTTCCGGCCGAACCACGGTTCGGGCGTGCAGATGTTGCAACGCGAAGACGGCAAGCCGGGCGATGCCTATCATCTGGTGGATGGCTCGACCATCTGCCTCGATCGTGGCTATCACCCCTGCGCCGTCCTGCCGGGGTATGAGATGTATTATTTCACCATCCTTGGCGGACTGTCCCAGCGCAGCCTGATCCAGTATTTCCAACCCTCCCATGCCGATCAGATCGAAACGATCCCGGGGATCAAAGACATGATCGCCAAGTTCAAATGACCCTGGCAACCCTATCCGATGTGTTGCAGCCCGCGCTGGCGGGGCGCTATGCGGTGGGGGGGCTGGTCACCCTCGGATGGGAGGACATGCGCGCCTTTGCCATGGCCGCCGAAAGCATCGGCGCGCCGGTGATCCTTCAGGCCGGGCCATCCTGCCGCGCCCATACGCCGTTGCCGGTGTTGGGGGCGATGTTTCGCAGCCTGGCCGAATCGGTGTCGGTGCCGGTGGTGGCGCATCTCGACCACGGCTATACTTTTGACGAGTGCCAACAGGCGCTGGATGCCGGTTTTACCTCTGTCATGTACGACGGATCGCGCAAACCGCTGGCCCAGAACATCAACGAAACCGCCCGTGTTGCCGAACTGGCCCACGCCGCGGGCGTTTCCTGTGAGGGCGAAATCGGTTTTGTCGGCTATGACGGCGGCGAAGGTTCGGCCGGCACCGATCCGGCCGAGGCGGCGCAATTCGCCCACGATACGGGCATTGACGCCATGGCGATTTCCGTGGGCAATGTGCATCTGCAACAGCACAGGCAGGGTGGCCTGGATGTTGCAAGGATTGCGGCGATACAGGCTCTGACCCCGGTTGCACTGGTGATTCATGGCGGTTCCGGTGTGCCGGTGGCCCAGCGCACCCAGCTTGCCACCACCACCAACATCTGCAAGTTCAACATCGGCACCGAGTTGCGCATGGCCTTCGGGGCGGCCCTGCGCGCGGCGGTCAACGCCGACCCGGCGCGCTTTGACCGGGTGCAGATCCTGCGCGAAACCCATGATCCCGTTGTCGCCGCCGCACAGCGGGTGCTGGCCGCCCTCGGGGCGCCGGATCTGCGCTGTGCGACGTAACGCGACGCATCGGTTTTCGTGCATTGCTGTCCATTGAGATTCGCGCGCCGCGATGCTATGTGTTGGCCAAGCCCTGCGCCGGGGCTTTGACGGCGTGCCACGAAGGAGGACAATGTCCTGTCCCTGTCTCAAGATGCAGCCGCTGACATGGCTGCCCAAACCCGACGCATGACTGCGAACGGTTCCTCGCTGACCTCAGATCAGCTGCTCGCGGAAATCCTTACTTCGCTGGAGGATGACAAGGCCGAAGACGTGGTCACCATCGCT
>JAACVA010000078.1:27530-29424 GCA_009992615.1 Rhodobacterales bacterium | reverse complement strand
GATAATGATTGTCAGGATCACAAGCAGAGGCCAGACAAACCGCAACCAGCGTTCATAAGGCACCCGCCCGATGGCCAGCCCGCCCATCACCACGGCCGATGTCGGCGTGATCAGGTTTACCATGCCGCTGGCGGTGGCAAAGGCGGTTACGACCAGTTCCCGTTGCACGCCGGCAAAATCGGCCACGGGCGCGAGAATCGGCATCGACAGCACGGCCAGACCCGAGGTCGAGGGCACAAAGAACGACAGCCCCACCTCAATCCAATAGATCACCAGGATGAATGTCGTCGTCGACAGCCCGGCCACGGTGGTTTCCGCCGCGTGCAGGATGGTGTCGGTGATCAGGCCCGCGTCCATCACCACGACGATGCCACGCGCCAGACCGATGATCAGCGCCACCCCCAAAAGATCGCGCGCGCCGTTCACAAAGCTCTCTACCAGCTTGCCTTCGCCGAGCCGGGCAATGATGCCGATGCCGATCGCCGCCACCAGGAACAAACCGCTCATCTCGGCCATCCACCAGCCGCCGATCGACACGCCCCAGATCATCACCCCGAAGGTCAGCCCGAACAGCACCAGCACGATCTTGTGCAGCCCGGTGAACGCGGTAGCCTCGGTTGCCGAGGCATCGAGAAAATGTGCCTCATTCGCGGCCTTCTTGTCATAAACCAGAGATTTCGTCGGATCGGCCCTGACCCGTGCGGCATAGCGCATCACGAAGGCCACCGTGACGGCCCAGCACACCGCCAGAATTGCCAGCCGCAACCACAGCCCGTCGGCAAAGGTCACCCCCGCAGCATCCGATGCGATCACCGTCGAAAAGGCGTTGATCGTTGAACCCAGAACCCCCACCCCGGCGCCCAGCATGATCACGGCCACCGCCGTCAGGGCATCATAGCGGGCGGCAATCATCACCGGGATCAGCAGGACGTAAAACGCCAGCGTTTCTTCGGCCATGCCATAGGTTGTGCCGCCCAGCGCGAACAGCGCCATCAGAAACGGGATCATCCAGTTTTCCCGCCCCTTCAGCCGGATCATCGCGCGCGCAATCCCTGCATCAATGGCCCCCGAGGCGGTGACCACCCCGATGAACCCGCCGATGATCAGCACGAACAATGACACGTCGATGGCATTGGCGACATATTCGACCGGGTCGTAAAAGCCTGCAATGGGGGCAAGGATCACATCGAAGAAGCTTTGCGGGTTGGCTTGCGTCGGCGCATAGCTGCCCGCCACCGGCACGTCCTTGCCCAAAGCTTCGGAAGCGACGCGCGCATATTGGCCCGCTGGGATGATCCAGGTCAGCAGGGCAACAAGGATGATCAGCGCGAACAGGATGGTGAAGGCAGAGGGGAAGCGGAACCCCGGTTTCTCGGTGGACGGCATGGATCTGCTCCCGAAGGTGAAGTGTCGCAATCACCATAAGCCGGATTCGGTTGGGGAGAGTTGATACAGATCAGGACACATCCGTGGTTCATCGTGTCATGCTGATGCCAGTCCACGAAAGGTCTGCCCCGTGAACGTATCGGATATTTCTGCTTCTTCCCACACCGGTTTGACGACAGATGAGGCACAGTCCAGGCTTGTCTCCGAAGGGTTCAACGAACTTCCGCGCGCGAACCGGCGATCCATGCTGCGAATCATCTTCGAGGTGTTGCGCGAACCGATGCTGGCGCTGCTGATCGCGGGGGGTGTGGTTTACCTTTTGCTTGGCAATCGCGAAGAGGCGCTGATCCTGTTGGTGTTTGCCTGCCTGTCCGTCGGAATCACCGTCGTGCAGGAGGCGCGCACCGAACGCGTGCTTGAGGCGCTGCGCGATCTTCCCAGCCCTCGCGCACTGGTGATCCGGGGGGGCGAACGGCTGCGGATTGCCGGGCGTGAAGTCGCGCGGGGC
>JAACVA010000078.1:258-27500 GCA_009992615.1 Rhodobacterales bacterium | reverse complement strand
GTGCCGGCGGACGCCCTGCTGCTCAAGGCGGAAAGCCTGTCGGCAGATGAATCGCTTTTGACCGGGGAGGCGGTTCCGGTGCGCAAGATTGTCAGCCCGTCCGATACCCTTGCGCGGCCCGGTGGCGAGGATCTGCCGATGGTGTTTTCGGGCAGCCTGATCGTGCGCGGCTCGGCCATTGCCCGGGTCACGGCCACTGGCCCGGCCAGCGAAATCGGCAAGATCGGTGCCTCGCTTGGCCAGCTTCGAATCGAGACGCCGCATCTGCAACTCCAGATGCGTCGGTTGGTCATCGTGTTTGCTGCGGTCGGGGCTGCGGTCAGCATTGCCGTCGTCGTGCTGTACGGCATGTTGCGCGGGGGCTGGCTGGAAGGGGTGCTGGCAGGCATCGCCGTGGGCATGTCGATGCTGCCCGAGGAATTTCCGATGGTGCTGGCTGTCTTCATGGCGATGGGGGCGTGGCGCATTTCCAAGGTTCGGGTGTTGACCCGCCGCGCCACGGCGATTGAAACCCTGGGCGCGGCTTCGGTGCTGTGCACCGACAAGACCGGCACGTTGACCGAAAACCGGATGACCATTGCGGAATTGCGTCTTGCGGACGGGACAGCGGCCAAAATCGGCGATGCCCCCTTGCCCGAAGCATTTCGCAATATTGCGGTGACGGGGGCGCTTGCCTCGAATCCCGAGCCGTTTGACCCGATGGAAAAGGCGTTTCATGTGCTGGCAAAGGCAGACCACAGCGCCGCAGGGTCGCGGCCCGACACAGGCCCAGGCGCGGGCCGAATCCTTGCGCGAACCTATGCGCTGACACCCGATCTGCTGGCCATGTCGCAGGCCTGGGCGATGGACGGGCCGGGTTGGCGGATCGCCGCCAAAGGCGCGCCTGAGGCCATAGCAGAGCTGTGCCGGCTTGATCCCTCGGTCGGTGCCGCGATGACAGGGCAGGTCGATCAGATGGCAAAAGCCGGGCTGCGCGTTCTGGGGGTGGCCGAGGCAGACTTTTCCGGCACCGATCTGCCCGAAAGCCAGCGCGATTTTGCATTCCGTTTTCTGGGGCTTGTGGGCTTGGTCGATCCGTTGCGCGCCTCGGTGCCGCCGGCTGTGGCGCTGTGTCGCAGTGCCGGGATCAGGGTGATCATGATCACGGGCGATTACCCCACCACGGCACAGGCGATCGCGGAACAGGCGGGGTTGCAAGGTGGCCGGGCGATCGACGGCACCGAACTTGCCGCGATGTCGGACGCCGACCTTGCCGGTGCGGTGCAGGATGTCAGCATCTTTGCCCGCGTCATGCCGGAACAGAAGCTGCGTATCGTGAAGGCGCTGAAATCCTCGGGTGCGGTTGTGGCCATGACAGGCGATGGGGTGAATGACGCGCCATCGCTGAAGGCGGCCGATATTGGCGTTGCAATGGGCGGGCGCGGCACTGATGTGGCCCGAGAAGCGGCCAGCATCGTGCTGCTGGACGATGATTTCGGCTCTATTGTCACTACAGTGCGGTTGGGGCGACGCATCTACGACAACCTGCGCAAGGCGATGAGCTTTATCCTTGCCGTGCATATCCCGATTGCCGGTCTGGCGCTGATGCCGCTGCTGTTTGGAATGCCAATTCTGTTCGGCCCGATGCATATCGCCTTTCTTGAAATGGTGATTGATCCGGTCTGTTCTCTCGTATTCGAGGCCGAGACCGAAGAAGAAGGCGTGATGCAGCGGCCGCCGCGCCCCCCGGCCGAGCCGCTGTTTGCCGGGCCGACGATCTGGTGGAGCGTCGCGCAAGGCACTGCGGTCTTTGCCATGGCCGCCACCGTTTTTGTCTTTGGCCCGGACTTTGGTCTTGAGAGTGATCAGGTGCGTATGTTGACCTTTGCGTCGCTGATCCTCTGCATCGTTGCGCTGATCTTCGTGGACCGCTCGCAGTCATCCTCGCTGCTCGTCGCACTTCGGCGTCCCAATCGGGCCCTTGCCGTGGTGTTGCCGATCGTGGGCGGTGTGCTGGCGCTGGCGGTGTTTTGGCAACCGGCCCGTGCTTTGTTCGGTTTTGCGGCGGTTGATCCGGTGTTTCTGGCCGTGCCGCCGTTGGCGGGGCTGGCTGTGTTGCTGTTTCTTGTCGCGCTCAAACCGGTTTGGCGGCACGCGGTCCACTTGGGCGCAAACCGCTGACGGGCCATGCAAATTGTTGCGCGCCCCGTCGCCTATCCGGTGACCATCCCGTCACCCACCACGATTTGTCGTCGGCACAGGCTGGCGATTTTTTCGTCATGGGTTGAAATCAGAAAGGTCGTGCCCTCATCCCGGTTGATTTCGGCGATCAGATCCATGACCTGCATCGCAGAGGTCCGATCAAGGTTGCCGGTCGGCTCATCCGCCAGCACCAGTTCGGGCCGGTTCATCAACGCCCGCGCCACCGCAACGCGCTGTTTCTGGCCGCCCGACAATTTGGCCGAGGGGAAATCGACCCGATCGGCCAGACCCATGCGCACCAACAGATCGCGCCCCCGCGCCCGCGCCGCTGCGGTTTCGCGCCCCTCGCGCACCGCGGTGGGAAAGATCACGTTTTCCAGCGCGGTGAAATCCGGCAAAAGGTTGTGGAACTGAAAGACGAAACCGATGTGGCGGTTGCGAAATTCGGTCAAGGCGGCATCCTCTGCCGCCACCAGATCAAGGCCAAGCATGACGTGGCGCCCCGATGTCGGCTTCATCAGCGTGCCAAGGATCGTCAACAGCGTGCTCTTGCCCGATCCCGATGGCCCAAGCAGCGCCGCCATCTCGCCGGTTTCCAGGGTCAGGCGCAGCCCGCGCAACACCCGCGTGGCCGCTTCGCCGGTGCCGAACGTCTTGACCAGATCCGACACCTGCACCAGCGCGGTCATTGTCCGATCGCCGTTACCGGATCGACCCGCGCGGCAGAGCGCGCCGGCAGGATCGAGGCGAGGATCGCACCGATCACCGTCAGCGTGATCGCAAGGCCATACGACCCTTGGGTGATGTCCATCGGCAAGGTGCCGGGTTCGAACGCATCGCGCGACGGAAACGGCAACAGCGCCAGATACCCCGCCGCCGCCCCGAAAAGCCCGCCCATCAGGCCGATCAGCGCGCCTTGCGTCACAAAAACAAAGATCACGAAGCCCTGTCCAGCGCCCATCGCCCGCATGATGCCGATTTCCGGGCGCCGCCGATAGGTGGACAGCAACAGCGACGACGCAACACCGATCACGATGGTGATCAGGGCAAAGGATTTCAGGAAATACCCGGTTTGCGCCTGCGCGTTCAGCGCCTCCATCAGTTGTTCGGCGCCGTCTGTCCAAGGCACGGCATCAAGCCCCGTCAAGGCCCGGATGCGCAGGGCAGTGGCATCGGCGGCGTTCAGATCGGCCAACTTGATCTCGATCCGGGTCACCCCCTGGGGCAGCGCGAACAAGGTGCGCGCGGTGGGCAGGCCGACAAACACGCTGCTGGCGTCGATCATGCCGTTGCCGGTGCTGTAGATCCCGGTCAGCGTCAGCACGGCAGACACCCCCACCGCAGATTGCAGCCGCAGCGTCTGACCCAGCCGCAGCGACAGATCATCGGCCAGCCGCTGGCCAAGAACGATGCGGCCCGCGCCCAGCCTTACCGCGCCTTCGTGCATGTATCCGGCAAGGTTCAGGATCGCGGATTCACGTCCGGGGTCCACCCCGGTGACCGAAACCTGCGCCACCTGCGCACCGCGTGTCAGAAAGCCCGCACCGGTGATCTGCGGCGATACGGCGATCACCCCCGGCACGGTTTCGATCAGCGGTGTCCAGGTTGCGGCCTCGGCGAGGGCGGCGGTGCGGGCGCGGCCGCGCTCGGCCACTGCCAGAACGGCGCCATCGGGGTGCACGAGGATCGCCGGGTCTCTGTCCTCGGCGGTGATGGTGACATGGCTGATGTCGCCCACGGTGCGCGACAGGATGAATTCGGCCAGCCCGCCAATCAGCGCTGACATGAAGATGAAGATGAACACGCCCACCGCCACCCCCGTCACCAAAAGCGCTGTCTGCGCCTTGCTGGCGGTCAGATAGCGCGTGGCGATCTTCAGGGCGTACAGCATCAGGGTTGCACCGCGCGCACGGCTTGCCCTTGGGTCAGTCCTGTCGCGTCCGCAATCAGCACCTCACCCGGCAGCAGGCCATCGGCGACGATCAGCCGTGCCGCCGGCCAGTCGATCACCGACACCGGGCGCTGTTGGGCAAATCCGTCGATCAGGACAAATACCTTGTCCCCGGTTTCATCGGTCTGGATTGCCGCGCGGGGCGCCGTGATCGCCGCATCGCGGCTGTCAACGATGATATTGGTGGTGACGGTCAGGCCGATCGGCGCCATCACCGGATCGTCAAAGGCCAGTTTCACCGCAAGGCCGCCGGTGGCCGCATCCACTCGCTGTGATACAAAGCTGACGCGCCCGGTGTGCGTGTCCGTCTCACCGGCCAGTTGCATAACGGCGACCAGTCCCGGCCTGATCTGTGTGGCATAGGCTTCGTCGACGCTGGTTTCGACCACAAGTTCGTCAAGGTCGGCAATCGTCATCAGCACCGTTGCAGTGTCGATGCTTTGGCCCGGATCGACATTCAGCGTCAGAACCGTACCGGTCATCGGCGCGCGGATGGTGAAGTTTTCAAGCTGCACCTGCGCCTGTTCGACAAAGGCGGCGGCGCGCGCCACGTCCTGTGCGGCCGTCTGAACCGCGCGCGCGGCTGTTTCCAGCGTGGCACGCGCGATGTTCTGTCCCAGGGCCTGGTTTCGGGCATAGGTATCCTTGGCCTGCGCTTCGGCCACCAGGGCGGCGTCCAGACCGGCGATCACCTGGCGCAGCATCGCCTGCTGTGTTGCGGCATCGATCCGGGCCAGTTCGCCACCTGCTTGAACCGCGTCGCCTTCGCTTACCCGCATATCGGCCAACTTGCCCGTGACCAACGCCCGCACATCCACAGATCGAAGAGCCGCAATTCTGCCGTTGACGGCCAGAACCCGCGTGACCGGGGCTGCGGCGGCGATTTCGACCGCCACGGAAACCGGCCCCGCGCCCCACGGTTGAAGATACAGCCCCAGCCCCAGCGCCCCGGCCAGAACAATGCCGACCAGCCAGAACCGCACACGCCGCCCGGACGGTGCCGGTGGCGCCGGTTCCGGGCTGGGCGGGCGGACGGCGGGCAAACGGGCCTCGTCCGCTGGCGCAGGGCCGTTTGCAGTCGTGTCCGCCAGGCCGGGAATCTGCTTTTGTGGTGTCATGCCGGTGTCCTGCGTTGTGCCCAAAGGCCCCATGCGGGGCAGCAATCGGTCGATCTTGCACAGTCAACCTATCTGATCGCTTTTTGCCATGGGTTGATATGGATCAGGGACGACAAGGGTTCTATCATGTGATCTGTTGCTGCAATGACCCAGGCAAGGAAAAGCTGACGGATGACCACAGATCCTTATGAGGCGCTTGGCCTGACGAAATCTGCCACCCAGGATGAGATCAAGAAGGCCTATCGCAAGCTCGTCCGCACCAGCCACCCCGACCTGCACCCGGATGACGCCGGGGCCGAGGCGCGGTTCAAGGCCATCGCGGCCGCGCATGATCTGTTGAAAGATCCCGAAACCCGGGCCCGCTTTGATGCGGGAGAGATAGATGCCTCTGGCGCGGAACGGCCACAACGGCAATATTATCGTGATTTCGCGGAAGATGCGGGCAATCCGTATCAACAGCGCCGTGGTTTTGAGGGGCGTGGCGACCCGGCCGATATCTTTGCCGAAATCCTGCGTCAGCGGACGCAGCAGGGCCGCGACGATTTTGGCGGTGGTGGTTTTGCGGCCCCCGGCCCGGATTTCCGATACGCCCTCGAAGTGCCCTTTCTCGACGCCGCGCGGGGGGGGGAGATGCGCATCACCTTGCCGGACGGTGCCAGCCTGGCGGTGCGGATTCCACAGGGTGCCCATGACGGCCAGACATTGCGCCTGCGCGGCAAGGGCGGGCCGGGCTTTGGCGGTGGGCCTTCGGGAGATGCGCTGATCAGCCTGTCGGTGCGCCCGCATCCTGTCTTTCGGCGCGACGGCAACGATATTCTCGTGACCCTGCCCATCACCATCGACGAAGCCGTTCTTGGCGCAAAGGTGACCGCGCCGACCATCACCGGCCCGGTCAACCTGACAATCCCGGCCGGTGCGACATCGGGTCGGGTGCTGCGCCTGCGCGGGCGCGGTGTGGCACGATCTGGGGGTAAGACGGCGGGGGATCAACTTGTGGAACTGAAGATTGTCGCGCCGCCGGTGATCGACGATGCCTTGCGCGATTTCCTGACCGAATGGCGCAAGACCCATGCCGATGATCCGCGTGCGGATCTGTTGAACGAGGCCCTGTCATGACCCGCCACCTGACCGAAGACGAAGTTCTTGCCGCCATTCCGGGGCTGACGCGCACCCGTCTTGTCGCCTTCATCGAAACCGAAATGGTTCTGCCGTTGCGCCGGGTCGATGGCGGCGCGCCAGGCCACCTTTTTCGTCAGGTCGATTTCGCCCGTGTGCAGCTGCTGTGCGATCTGTCCGACGATCTGGACCTGGATGAACCGGCGCTGGGCGTGGTTCTGGCCCTGCTCGATCAGCTTCACGCGACGCGGCAGGATCTTCTGGCGGTCACCCGTGCGGTACAAGTCGAATCACCTGAAGTGCGGGCACGGATCGGGGCGGCGATCATCGGCTCTCGGGGTTAGGACTGCGGCTTGGCCGACAGATGTGATGCGACGGTGCCGCCCGATCCGGTACGCGCGGCGTACACCGATGTGGCGACAAAACAGGGCTGGTGGTTTGGCAATCCGGGCCCTTGATTTTGTAACTGTGGCATGAAAACCGCCCTGATCCTTTCGACGCCAGACCGCATAGCCAGACGGGGTGCGCGGGATGGTTGCTGTTTCGGTTGGCAGGTCGGAGCGGGCCGCCTGAAGGCGGGTCATTCCCAGAGTGGTTCGACCTGAAGCGGTTGGCCGGGAAGCACGGTGGAAAGGTCGGACGGAATGACGGCGATGCCCATGGCCCGTGCGACGGGCGAAAGCGAGGCCGACGCGCCCTGGCCCAGACGATCAAGTATCGGGCGGCCCACGGGATCGCGCCGGTCCCATGTGACGGGTACATATTCACGCCGGCCGGTCGCCCGGCGATAGGTGAACCCCGCAACGGCGGGCAACCAAGTGTCGGGGTTTTCGATCAGCCCGGCAACCCGGCGCAGGGCCGGGCGGGCGATCTGCGCAAAAGTGATCGCCGCAGCATAGGGATTTCCCGGCAGTCCAAAATACAGCGCCCCGCCAAGCCGCCCGACAGTCAGGGGTTTGCCCGGGCGGATGGCAACCTTGAGCACGTCCAGTTCCGCCGCTTCGGCCCGCAGCGCATCGAGAATGTGATCCTCTTCCCCGGCGGATACCCCGCCTGAGGAAATAACCACGTCATGCGACAGCGCAGCCGCGCGGATCGCGGTGCGAATGACCGCCGGATCGTCAGGCAGGATGCCCAGATCCGTCAGATCGGCCCAGGGCAGACGCACGAGGGTTGCGCGCAGCAGCACGCGATTGGAATTATAGATCTGCCCGGCGACAAGCGGGTTGCCGGGCTCTGCCAGCTCGTCTCCGGTTGACAGGATCGCAACCCGAACGCGGCGGTGCACAGCGACATTCGGCACACCACACCCGGCCAGCAGGGCAAGGCGCGGCGGGGTCAGGGCAACCCCTGCGCCAAAGGCCAGTGCGCCGAGGTCAAGATCCTCGCCGCGGCGACGGATATTCTGGCCGGGCCGGGGGCGCACGGACAGGGTGATCTGGTCACCCGAACGGGTGACGTTTTCCTGCATGACCACGGCATCGGCACCCGCAGGAATCGGCGCACCGGTAAAAATGCGGGCAGCCTCGCCCGGTCCGAGCACGACGGCTCTGCGGTCACCCGCCGCGATCCGTCCCTTTACCGGCAGATGCCACGGGCCGTCGCTGGCCAGGTCGCACTGACGCAGCGCGTAACCATCCATCGCGGAATTGTCGAAAGGGGGCAGCGCCGATGCGGCGACGACGGGCCTTGCCAGCACCCGGCCAACAGCCGCGTCCAGGGGCAACATTTCATTCGATGTCACAGGGGTGGCGGCCGCAATGGCGCGCAGCCGCGCCACGTCGACAGACAAAACCGGCCCGCTCTTGCCGGTGGAACAGGATGCGGTTTCTGTCATCGGACCCACCTCATTGAAAATGGCCCGCCCCTGTGACAGGGCGGGCCTTGGCCTTGCAGATTACAGCACGACCTCGTGCGATTTGAACGACACTTTCCGGGCCGCCGGGGTGGCATCCGAAATCTTGCGGATGCTGCCCCATGTGTGCTTGTAGTCCGGCAGCACCAACTCGTTCACGCCGGGGCTGACCACGTTGCCCTGGCTGCCTGCGGGCGATCCGAACACCATCGCCACCGTATCGCGCTTCAGCGTCGGCATCGGATAGGCCATGCCCTGGGTCACGCCGTTGTCGTTGACGATCTCCAGCAGGTCGCCGGGGTTCAGCCCCAGATCGACCATATCGTCGGGATGCATCTCGACGAAGGGGTGCGGGTAGCGATCCTGCACAAAGTCGTTCTTCTGATCCAGAAACTGGTTCTGCCAGAAGATGTTGGCCCGGACGTTGTTGATCCAGAACCGGTGCGCCGCCTGTTCGCGGGCCTTGCCCGGCGCCTGCCAGCCGCGCCAGCCCGCCGCACAGAACAACGCCTTGCCGTCCTCGCGCCCGTGCCGGGTGAACACGCCATCGGTATAAAGCCGCTTCGTGCCGACCAACGCGCCGTTTTCAAAGCCTGTGACAGGTTCTTGCACCCCGTTGTTCCCCATCGCGCGCAAGCGGTCATAGGTTACTTCCGGGTTGCCCTTGTTGTAGCCGTCCATGAAGCTGTCTTCTTCGGTCGTCCAGTCATAGCCCTTGAACTGGTCGGCATAGGCGTCGTGCCCCATTTCGCGCAGAACGCGCTCCATGTTCCGGGCGACGCCGGCAGCAATCAGGGCATCTGGCCTGGAGTTGCCGAACGGGTCCATGTATTTCTCGCTCAGCCGCAGCCGCCGCTCGCCGTTCATCGAGGTGAGGTTCATCTCGTTGGCTTCGCAGGCGGGCAGGATGACATGGGCGTTCTGGCCGATCTGGCTGTGGATGATGTCGACATCCACCACGAACAGCCCGCCCGCGTTGATCGCCGAGACGATGGCTTCGACCATCTGCGCGCGACTGCCGCCTGCGGCCATGTCGATCGCGTCCTTGACCATGTCGGACCGGCGCTTGTGTACCCGCTTGTATTCGGACGCGTTCAGCGTGGTCTTGTAGTGGTCGCAGGCCCAGATATGGTGCACGCCGCCCAGACCCCGGACCAGGTACTGGTCTACATATTCCGCCGGACGCCCGACATGGGCGTCGGATGGGCGGTAATACCCCTCCTGGTGGCCGCCCAAACGGCAGACACCGCCGCCTTCGCGGCCGACGTTGCCGGTGGCCAGCGCGATGTTCACCAGCGCGCCGACGGTGCGATAGTTGTCATTGCCCCAGATAATGCCTTTTTCATAGGCCGTCACGCATTTGCGGCGGCTGCCATCCTCTTTGGGCTGTGCGATCCATTCGGCCGCCTTGGCGATGTCGGCCGCCGGAACGCCACATATCTCCGCCGCTTCGTCAAGCGTGGTGCGGCAGGTGGCCATCACATGTTCGAGGCTGCCCAGCGCTGCGGGGTGCGCTTCGTCCTGCGCCACCGCCTCACCGCCCTGGAAGGTCGAATTTGCGATGAACTCGGCATCCACCCAGCCGTTGTCGACGATATGGGTAAGGATTGCATTGAACAGTACCATATCGGTGCCCTCGGCGATTGCCAGGTGCAGCACGTTCTCGGGCCCGGCAAATTGCTCGGACGAGGCGATGGTGATCGTGCGGCGCGGATCGACCGCGATGAAGCGCGCGCCGTTCTGAAGCCCCTTGACCATGTGGTTGAGATAGAGGTTGGTCTGCGTCTCCATCGAGTTGGCACCGACCATGAAGATCGTGTCGGTCAGCTCGTAATCTTCATAGGCATAGTTCAGCTCGTCCAGGCCCATGTCACGCGAGGAATGCACCTCGGAGTTGTAGGCCGGGCGGTTGTGCATCCGGGCATTCTTGATCTTCATGCTCTCGAAATACAGCTTGCCGGTCGCCCAGGTGTTTTCGTATCCGCCGGCGCTGCCGCCGTGGTCGAACATCGACACCACAAGATCATCCTCGGACCCCTGCGTGATGACCGCTGCGGTGACCCGGGCGACGAGATCCAGCGCATCGTCCCACGATGTTGGTTGCCAGACGCCATTGCGCCAGACCATCGGGTCGGACAGGCGCTGGGCCTGCGTGCCGGTCACTTTTGACGGCCGGTTTTCCGCCATACGCGCCCCGCGGATCGAGCCGAGGCCCGAGTTGACCACGCAGTTCACGTCTGGCTTGACCACCAGTTGCACGTCCTTGCCGTTCTGGCGCACCACATTGTACATCGACGGGGCATACCACGCCTCGGTTTCCGTGAACTGCTGTTCGCTCAGGTCAACGCCGAATTTGTTCTGGTTCGGTTCCGTGCCACCCTGACGGTTCATCGGCCATGTATAGGCCTTGTAGCCGCAACCGACGATGCAATAGTGGCAGGTCACGTTGAATTCCTGCGCATCCGCGGGGATGATCGGCAGGCGGTCGATTTGTCTTTTATAAGCCATTGATCTCTCTCCCTTACAACACGTTCGACAGGCGGCCGTAGATCAGCTCGTCCACGCCATCGGCATAGATGTCACCGCTGTCGTCCAGCCGCAGCGTGAACTGGGCCAGGTTGCTGGTCGCATGGCCCCAGACCTGTTGCCCCCCGGTTTCACAGTCAAAACGCGAATGGTGACCGGGGCAGTTCAGCGTCTTGTCTGCGGCTGAATAGCTCATCATCCAGCCTTTGTGCGGGCACAGCACCGAGAACGCCACGACATCGCCTTCCGGCCCGACACCCCCCTCGACGGCCTGACCCAGTTTGAGCAGCACACCGGGGCTGTCCGCATCGGGATAGGAAATATCCATTGGTTCGTTCACCATCAGATCGGCGATATTTGCAAGGCGGTTGGCCGGATAGTCGACACGCGCGAGGGCCCGCGCCTTGGCCTGTTCCGGTGTCAGGACGGTTGCGGCGGCCGCACCGGCCGTGGCCATCAGACTGCCTCTCAGAAATTGTCGACGTCCGGCGTCGACCAATCGGTTACACTTCATTGTCTGGAATCCTCCCTGGTGGATAAATAGCAGTATCCTGCCGTATGCTATGCCATGGCGTGACCGCGATCGACGGGGTGCCATGAGATGCCGCAGTGCGGCTACGGCATGATTTCAATGATGAAATTCAGATGTTCGGAAATCCGAACACGCACCGGCTATAGGATGGGGTCCGGCCAGGGTCCGATCCGGCTCAGGACAGGCCGAATTTCTGCATCTTTTCCCACAGCGTCGTACGGGCAATCCGCAAAAGCCGGGCCGCTTCGCCGATCTGGCCACCGGTGCGATCAAGCGCCGCGATGATCTGCGCCCGTTCGGCGGATTCGCGTGCCTCGGCCAGTGACATCATGTCGTCGGGCCGCGCAAGGCGTTCCGGGAACAGGTCTGAAGGCTGCAACAGCGGGCCGGCTGCCACGGCAAGTCCGCGCAACAGCCTGGCCCGCACTTCACGCCCCCCGCCCGGCCAATCAAAACCGCGGGCGGCCTCTTCGCACAGCGTGCTCAGCCCCTCGAGTGCGGGCGCATGGTGCGGCGCAAGTTTGTGAAACAACTGCTGAAGCAACCAGACGGCATCATCAGGTCGCTTGGCCAGAGGCGGCACCGGGATTTCGATCTGGGCCAGACGATAAAACAGCTCCGAGCTGAACCGCTGGTCGGCGATCCGCCCTTCCAGATCGGTTCCACATGCGGTGATCAGCCGCGCGTCGAATCCCCGGTCCAGCCTTTGCAACAGGCCTGTTTGCACATCTGGGGCCATCCTGCTGATCGCATTGATGAAAAGCGTACCGTCCCCAACCGTTTCAAAGCCGCCACCCGGGCCAAACAGCGCCTGTTCGGCGTTGTCTTCCCGCGCCATATTGACGGCGATGAACGGCGCGGCGCGCCGATCCGACATGTCATGGATGCGCCGCGCGATCAGATCCTTGCCGCTTCCGGGCCCCCCCCGGATCAACGCCGGCTGCGGATCGGCTGCGGTACGCAGGATCAGGGTTTCGATCCGTTGCGCCGCCGCAGAGACGCCGAGCAAAGGTGGAAAGTCAACATCGGGGTCCAGATCGGGGCGCGGCGCGACAATCAGGCTCAGCCGCTCCAGAAAAACCGACATGTCGAAAGGCTTGGTCACATAATCTGCCGCGCCGGATTTTATCAGCCGGACGGCCTGACCGATGCCGCCCTGTCCGGTGATGAACAGGAAGGGTGGCGGGGTGCCTGTGCGGTTGAGTGTTGCAAACAAATCTTCGCCCGATCCATCGGGCAGGCCGATGTCACAGATCACCACATCAATCGGCTGGCCGGGCGTGCGGATCGCCCCGAGGGCCCGGACCATCTGTTTCAACCACAGAACATGCGCGCCCTCCAGCTCCAGCCGCTGAAGAAGCGATGCGCCCATGATCTCGTCGTCCTCGACCAGAACGATGCGCCTACCCGTCAGCATCCGACGCCCCTTGTTCCGGTCCGAAGGTCACGGTGATATGTGTCACCCCATCCGCCCGGTCATGGGTTATCGTGCCTGCAAGACCGAGGGTCAGATCGCGGACGAGGCGCAGCCCGACACCGCCGCCGGGCGTTTGCGGTGCATCCGTCAAAAGGCGGCCGAGTGCGGCCAATGGCATTCCGGCCCCGGTATCGGTGATGGCGATGACAAGACGGCGCCCTTCCGCGCCCGCGTGCAGCGCGATTTTGCCCCCCGGCCCCGCTGCCGCACAGGCATTCAACAACAAGTTCAGCACAATCTGGCGGATCGGGCCGGCTGCAAACCCGACCGGATTTTCCGGCGGCAGGTGAACCGACCACGACATGTCTTGCGCAAGGCGCGACACCTCGGGTTGGATCAAAAGCTTCAGATCCTCGAAATCCTCAAGGCACAGGCTTTGATGCTGCCGGTCCATTCGGTTCTGGTCCAGCGTGACGCGGGTCACGTCCCGCAGATGGCGCAGGCCGCGGTCCAGCAGGGCGGCGGACTGGCGCACGACATCAGGGCGGTCGGAAAAGTTGCGGATCGTATCCGTGGCATTCAGAAGCCCGCCCAGAGGGTTGTTGATTTCGTGCGCCAAGGATGACGACAGCCGCCCGAGCGCGACGAAACGCTCGCGTTCGGCCAACCGCCGCTCGGCCTCGGCCTTTGCCGCCACGGCGCCGACCATCAGGTTGTAGGTCCGCGCAAGCTGGGCCAGTTCACCATCGCCTTGCGGGATTTCAGTATTGGGAATCGGATGGGGTTCGCCTTTCGTCTCGGTCATATGTCGGGCCAGCATGGTGACAGGGTAAAGCATTTTCCGCATGGCGAAATACCCGGCCAACGCCAGCACGCCAATCGCCACGGCATTGCCGAGGATCAGCAACAACAGCGCCTGTCGCCGTTCCGTCAGCAGGTCGGACACGTCCAGTTCGGTCACGATCTGGCCCACTGTCCGGCCTTGATAGACCAGCGGCGCAAGCAACCGCAGAACCGGTCGCGCCCCGCTGACCGACAGATTTTCCAGGGCAGTGGCGCGTGGACCAAGATCGGCAATCGCGCTGTCCATCGGCACCCGGCGCGGATCGGTCGCGGCCAGAACGCGGCCCGTATCATCCGCGACGGCGGTCAGAACCATCCGCCGCCCTTCGCCGCCCTGCGAGGCCCGGTCCAGCGTGTCGTAAATTTCCCAGATGTCGCGGCGCAGCACCAGCGGCCCCAATGCCACCGACAATCCTTCGACATGCATCTGTGCCAGTTCCTGCACTCGCGCATCCTGCACCCGCGCCAGCGCGCGCAGCACTTGCTGTGATGCGACGGCCCCCACCAGAACCATCATTGCCGCCGCAAGAAGCGGCAGCTTCAGCGACAGGGGAAGCCGGCCAAGTGTCTGCATCCGCTACGGCTCCAGATCGGCCATGCGCGCCGCGATCCCGTCGAACAGGGCATCCGTTGCCGGCTGGAACCCGTCAAGTTGCAGAACCGTCAGCGCCTGTCGTCCCTCGGATGTCTCGCCCATACCGATCAGCGCCGCGCGCAGCGCCTGCACAGGCTGTGACCCGATCCTGTCGCGCCGCGCACAGACCGGAGGAAAGCCCAGCCATTCCGAGCGCGCCACGACGCGCGTGCGCCCGGTCAGGTCAGGTTCGATCAGGGCCAGCGCCTCCCACACATAGCCATCCACACTGCCCGACCGCACCAGCCCATCCGCCACGGCGCGCACGACGTTGCGGTGCCCATAGGTGAAAATCGACCGGCTGAAAAACGACTCTGCCCGCGCGCCGATACGGTGCAGATCTGTGGTGGTAACAAGATACCCCGAATTGGAATCCGGATCGGAAAAGGCATGGGTTGCGCCGCGCAAATCGGCCAGACCTGTCGCCGCGTCGTCGGCCGCCGCGATCAGATAGGATTGATAGCGGGGGCCACCGCGCCAGACCGGCACGGCAACAAGCCCAAGCGCGTCGGCATGTTGCAGATAGGGATAGCCACACAGCCAAGCCGCATCGACCGCCCGCTCCAGCAGAAGGCCGGTGATTTCCTGATAGGTGCGCCGCTGCACCAGCTCGATTTCGCGTCCCATGCTGCGGGACAGCGCCCGGCGCAGCCCGTCGACCACGGCCGCGTCATTGTCCAGGAAAACCGGCGTCAGCCCCAGCCGGAACACGGTCTGCGCCGAGGCGCGCCCAACGATCCCGGCGGCGCATATCCCGCCCAGAAGAACCCGACGGTTTACATATCGCGTCATGGTCTTTGCCACCATCCCCTGCCTCTGATCCGGGGTCAGACCCCGATCATAGGGATCGCTGGTTGACCCGCGCCGAAAGTTGCCCGGCGTTTTCCGTGCGCTCGGAATACCGCTCTACCAGATAACCGGCGCGGTCGCGCGTCAGAAGGGTGAATTTCATCAACTCCTCCATCACATCCACGATCCGGTTGTAATAGGCCGATGGCTTCATCCGCCCCGCCTTGTCAAACTCCAGAAAGGCCTTGGCGACCGAAGATTGGTTGGGAATCGTGATCATCCGCATCCAGCGCCCCAGAATACGCATCTGGTTCAGCGCGTTGAAGCTTTGCGAGCCGCCGCACACCTGCATCAGGGCAAGGGTTTTGCCTTGGCTTGGGCGCACGGCCCCGATCGACAGCGGAATCCAGTCGATCTGGGTTTTCATCACCCCGGTCATCGCGCCATGGCGTTCGGGCGATGACCACACCATGCCTTCGCTCCATGTTGCAAGATCGCGCAATTCCTGCACCTTGGGGTGGGTTTCATCCACCCCGTCATCGACCAGGGGCAGGCCCGCAGGGTTGAAAAACCGCACCTCGGCCCCGAGGCGCGTCAGGATGCGCCCGGCCTCTTCGGCACTCAGCCGGCTGAACGACCGCGCCCGCAGCGACCCATACAGGATGAGAATGCGCGGCGGATGGCGGCTGAGAGGCGGCAAAAACAGCCGGTCATGGTCGATCGCGGCAAAGCTCGTCTCATCCATTTGTGGGGTGGTCAGATCGACAATCGGGTCGGGCATTCCGGTTTCCTTTCATGGAGATGGTCAACAAAGCATCCGCCCCGGCCAGCGGACCGGGGGCGCGACGGGATCAGCAGGCCGGAAAGGATGGCGTTCAACCGGGGCATGGATCAGTCATCAGCAGGCAGCACCGCCGTCACACAGTCGGTTGACGTGTCGCGCGCAACCCCGATGTCCGCAATCAGGGCGGCCAAAGGCGCCAACGCCCCCGGCGCCAACGAATAACAGACCCGCGGCGGGTCGATCTGCCCGTCGATCACGCCGACGGATTTCAGAATGCGCAAATGTTCCGAAACCGTTGACTGTGCCAGACCCACCGCATCCACGATGTCGCCCGCAATACACCCCGGCGTGCGCGCCAGCAGACGCAGTATTCGCAGTCGCGCCGGATGCCCCAGCGCCTTGGCCAGGGCCGCCGCCGCCATATCCGCCGCGTCGTGATCGGTTGCAGCCATTTGAGTCCCTCCAGCCCCGCCCTATATCGTCGGATGCCGATATAGGGTTGGGCGGCCCAAGGCAAGCGAAATCGGGCGTTGCGTCCTTTGGACACGCCAAGACATGCCGGGGGCTGACGGTTCCGTTTCAGCCCGAAGAAGAAACCCCGGGGGGCAGGATTTCGGGCGTGATGACAGTCGCCGCGCGGTGTTTCAGCTGATTTGCGACGCTGCTTCGCACGCCCGCATCACAGTCGGGGTCCAGCAAGATCAGGCGTGGACGCAACAGGTGCAAACGCACAAGGCTGATCGCAATGCGTTCGCTGCGGCTCAGGTTGCGCCCGCCTTCCCGCACGGTGCCGCCCAAACCGCCCAACCGACCCAGAACCGGGCCAAGCCCATGGTCACGCGCCATCTTTTCAAGGACGGCATCCTCGGGGCGTTCGGTGCAGCCCATCAGCAGCACCCGGCGCAGCGATCCTTGCAAAATCTCGGGCGATGCCCCTATGCGCAGAACGCCCCGCCGCAGACTGCCCCGGCTCAGGTCGTGCAAATCAACGCCCGACAGCAGGATCCTGCCAGCGGTCGGCGTGTCGAGGCCCAACAGCATGTCGATAACTGCCTCGCTGTCGCGCTCGCCGACCACAAGATCGGTGGTCGCACCCCGCGCGGCATGACAGCTCAGCGTTGCGCCAGACGGCAATGCAACGTTTTCAAACACGACATCAACCGCACCTTTCGGCAAGGATTTTCCGGCCCGGTACAGGTTGCGCTGCGCCCGTGACAAGGCCGCCTCGGCCTTTGCCGATGCTGCGCGGAATGCCGCACGATGGTTCCAGACGCCGCCCAGATCGCGCAGCGGCGACAGCAACAGCCCCAGCGCGGCCAGCGCCGCCGCGATGCTTCCGGCGCTCAGCCCGGCCCGATGCCCGGCCAGAATGACCAGCGCCGCCGCCACCCCCGCCGCAAGATCAGGCAGCGCCTTCAGGGTTTCGGCGGCCAGACGATGGCGCAGTGCGGCCTTGACCATGGCATCGGTGCGCTTGTCCAGCTGCGCCAGTTCGGTGCCGCGCCGCCCCAGCCTGTCAAGATGCGGGGCCATCGGCATCCGCTCGGCCATCTCGGCGGCGATCCGCGCCCGCCGCATCCGCAGCTGCCTTTGCAGTGGCACAAGCCGAAGCCCCCCGAGGCTGATCCCCAGCAGTGTCAGCGCGAAAACCGGCAGCACCGCCCAGACAAACACCGGATCAAGCAGCCACAGCACCGCAAGCGTCGCCGGAATCAGCAGCGCCCCGGCAACAAGGCGCGGCAGGCCCAGCCCCAGCCAGTTGCGAAACGCGGTCATGTCGCCGACAAAGCGCAGCGACATATAACCGGCCCGCCGTTCTGCCACGGCGCGGGCGGGCATCCGGGCGGCGTGATCGAACAAAGCGGCGCGGATCTGTCGGGCGTAGTCCTGCCCGATCCGTTCGCCCAGATACCGGGCGGCCACGCGGGTGACTGCGATCAGCGCCCCGGCGCCCGCCAGAATGGCCAAAGCGCCGACGGGCAAGGCCACGCGGCCGTGCATCGCCTCGAACAGACCCCGGGTGGCAAAGGCCGCCGCCCCCGCCGCGCCGCCCTGCACAAGGGTCAGCGCGGCCACCAGCGCCAGTCCGCGCCCGCGCCCGCGGTCGAGAAGCGGTGGAAGCGTCATCACGCCGCCCGCCGGGTTCCGGCAAATGCGCGCAACGCAAACACATTGGCCTCGGCCGGGTCGGCCAGATCGCCTTTGCGCAGGACAGGCACGCCGGTTGCGCTCATCGCCTCGGCCGCTGCCATCGGCGAACAGCTGAGAATGCCGGTCAGCGCATCGGGGCGCAGCCCGTGGCGGGCCAGTTCGGCCACCCCGCCCGCCGCCGCCACGGCATCGCCGCAGGCAAACACCAGGCCCGACAGGCGGTCGCGCAGCCAGGGATCTGCCACCAGGGCGCCGGTTTCACGCTGGAACAGCCCATCGGCGATTTCCATCACCGCAATATCACAGCCGCGTTCCGCCGCATGGCCCAGAAGCAGGTTCAGCCCGTCCTTCACCCGCGCCAGCGGTTCACGATAGGTGGTGACCATGCCTGCATCGGTGAAATCCGCCACCCAATGCGCGCCGGTGTCGGAATATTCGTTGAAATCGCCAAAGGCCCCGGTGCCTGTGCCCTTCAGCGCCGCCACCTTGTACCCGGCCCGCCGCAGACCAAGGGCCAGTTGCGCCGTGGCCAGCGTTTTGCCCGAATTCATTGCCGTGCCCAGCACGAAGACCACCGGAATGTCATTTGTCCGGTCGGTGGGGGGCAGCGCGAAACGGTCAAGGTTCACCGGCTCACCGGCATCGTCCAGCAACCGCCCGACAGGCAGCAGCCGCGTGGCGTTTTTGATCCTCTCGTTGCGGGCAACCATCCGGCCGATACAGCCACCACCGGCCAACAGGTCGGCGCCGTCCGGGTCGATTTCGGCCAGCCCTTCGAACTGGTCAGGGGCATAGCGCGCGCCACAGGCCAGCACGATCATGTCGCCGGGATAGATATACGAGGGCCGCCCTGAACTGAGCTGCACGCGCTGGTGCTGGCCCAGGCTTTCGACCTGCGCCAGGATCAGATCGCCGGGGCGTGCGGCGGCAAAGGCGGTGTCCATTCCGCCGATCAGGCCGTGATCGACGCGGCGGGTGGCGAATGTCCATTTGGCGGTGGTCAGCGGGGCGAGAACATCTTGGGTCATCGGAATTATCCAGTTTGATGGGGTTAAAGATTCAGCTTGCTGCGGCAAGGCGGGGCGGTTCGCCTGCCGTGACAAGGCGGCCGAGGTGGGCCTGTCTGATCGCCTGTGCCACGTTGTGGGTCACACCGGGCAGACGGATGAGGGTGATCTCGGGCAGGATGCCACGGGCACGGGCGGCGGCGCGGAACCGTTCGACATAGGTTCCCGCACGGGCAATGCGGGTGTGTCCCTGAATACGGTCAAGATCGGGGCATTGGCGCAGGCTGTCGTCGCGATCGGTGTCATGCGTGCCGACGAACACCTGCACCCCGAGCCGCAGATAGGCCGGCAACGCCTGTTCGTGCCGCCGCGCCCAGCACAATGCGCCCGGCGTCGCATCGCCGCCCAGCCCATAGGGATAGGTCATGCTGGCGTCGGGCAGGCAATACCACCCCGCCGCCGCCAGGTTCAGCCGGCCCACCTTGTGCGGGTAGAGCATGGCAAAGCGATGCGCCAACTGCGCCCCGCCGGAATGCCCGAACAGATCGACCGGCCCGGCAAAGGCGGGGTTCATCACCGCCAGATGCCCCAACAGCGCCAACAGCGCCTGATCCGGCCGCGCCGCGCGGCAGGGCCGCTGAAAATGCGGCCAGCGTCTTTGGGCAAAATGCGGAACCACCACGATGCGGCCGCTGCGCTCGGCCTCTGGTGTGAACAGCGCGACCAGCTCATCGGCATTACGCGAAATTCCGTGCAGAACGATCAACGGCCGAAGGTCTGAAAGAATGGTCGGTCGAATGATCCGTGCAGGCAAGGTGCCCGAGGGCGATGCAACCCGAAGTCTGGCGATGGATGTCTGCGATATGGGGCGGTGCATGTCTGTGTCTCCTGCTGACTTGTCTGCCAGGGAAACGGCACAGGACCGGCTCTATTCCCGCGTCACGAAACTTTCACACAAAGTCATCGTCCGGGTGCGGTCACGGCAGCGTGTTTATAAATCCCACAGACCCGCAATTTTGATGCTTGAAGTATCAGTATCGTTGTTCTAGATACCACTTGTCCACGACAGGATATACCTCATGATCACCGCCACTCAATTGCGCGCCGCCCGTGCCCTGCTGGGGATCGACCAGAAAACCCTGGCACGGCTTGCCGGTCTGTCCGTTCCGACGATCCAGCGGATGGAGGCAAGCCCCGGCAATGTGCGCGGAGTTGTCGACAGCCTGACCAAGGTGATTGCGGCGCTTGAGCTTGCGGGTATTGAACTTGTCGCCGAGGGCGCGCTGAGCACGGCCGGGGGGCGCGGCGTGCGCCTCAAGGCACCCCCCAAAAAACACTGAAGTTTCAATCCGCGACGGTGACCGCCGACGAAAGCCCGCGATCCCGCCGCACACCGACCAAAGGTGCGGCTTACCATGACAGACCAGACCACCCGACCCGGCAACGCGCCAAGTTTTGCCGATCTGTTCACCCCAAAACTGCTGACCGTTCTGCGCGAAGGGTATGGTGTGGCGCAGCTGCGCCGCGATGCCATTGCCGGGCTGACCGTGGCCATTGTGGCGCTGCCCCTCAGCATGGCCATCGCCATCGCATCGGGCGCAACACCGGCGCAGGGGCTGTATACCGCGATTGTGGGCGGGTTTCTTGTGTCGCTGCTGGGCGGGTCGCGGTTTCAGATCGGTGGGCCTGCGGGTGCCTTCATCGTACTGGTGGCCAGCACCGCGGCGCTGCATGGGATGGACGGGTTGATCCTGGCGACGATGATGTCGGGTGTGATCATGATGGTGGCCGGGTTTCTGCGTCTTGGCACCTATATCAAATTCATCCCTTTCCCGGTGACAGTCGGGTTCACGGCGGGGATCGCTATTATCATTTTTGCAAGTCAGATCAAAGAGTTGTTGGGGCTTTCCCTAACCGATGAGCCGGGCGAGCTGTTGGAAAAGCTGCCCGCCCTGTGGCAGGCGCGCACCACGCTGACCCCGGCGGCGCTGATCCTTTCGGCGGGAACCGTGGCCGTTATTCTTGGGCTGAAACGCTGGCGCCCGCATTGGCCGGGCATGTTGATTGCGGTGGCACTGGCCGCGCTGGCATCGGCGCTGCTGTCGCTTCCGGTGCAGACGATCGGCACAAAGTTCGGCGGCATCCCTTCGGGTCTGCCGGCCCCCAGCCTGCCGAATTTCTCGGTTGATCTGGCTTTGCAGGTTTTGCCGGCGGCCATTTCCTTTACCCTGCTGGGCGCCATTGAATCCTTGCTGTCCGCCGTGGTGGCCGATGGCATGACCGGGCGGCGGCACCGCTCGAATTGCGAACTGGTGGCGCAGGGCGCGGCCAACATCGGCGCGGCATTGTTTGGCGGGTTCTGTGTGACCGGCACCATCGCCCGGACGGCAACCAACGTGCGGGCCGGGGCGCATGGCCCGGTTGCAGGGATGCTGCACGCGGTATTCATCCTGTTGTTCATGCTGGTCGCGGCGCCCCTCGCCGCCTTTATTCCGCTGGCGGCTTTGGCCGGGGTGCTGGCCGTTGTCGCCTGGAACATGATCGAACGCCCCGCCATTGTGGTTCTCGTGCGATCGGGCTGGGGCGACGCCGCTGTGTTGGGCGCGACCTTCTTCCTGACCATCTTCCGCGACCTGACCGAGGCGATCATCGTCGGCTTTGCCCTCGGGTCGGTTCTGTTCATCAACCGGATGAGCCAAAATGCGGCAGTCGAGACGGAAACCCCTTTTGTCGGGCAGGATGCGCCAGACCGCGGAACCGAATATGACGAGGCGATCGCCGCCAATCCCGAGGTGGTCGTTTACCACATCACCGGCGCCTTTTTCTTTGGGGCCGCGGCCTCGATCGGATCGGTCCTTGATCGCATTCAGGCAACACACAAGGCGCTGATCATCGATTTCGCCGCTGTGCCGTTCCTTGATTCGACCGGTGCGAATGTGATCGAGGGTCTGGCCCACAAGGCGCATGGGCAAGACGTTCGGCTGTATATTGCGGCGGCCAATCCGGACATCCGCCGCGCCTTGCTGACCCATGGCGTTCGCCCGCCCGAAACCCAATATACAACCACGGTCGCTGACGCCCTGGCGCTTGAGGCCGAAGCGGCCGTCTGACGCGCGTTGAGTGCCGCGCGCTTGACACATGGTGCAGGTGAACGGTGCTGTCCGCCCGGTGGTGCGGGTCTGCGGTTGTCGCGGCCCCGCTTTTCCTTCTGTATTGTGACAGGGCGGTTTCGGCGGGCGGCCATCCGTGCCGCGCAACCCTGGTCTGTAGCAACAGGTTGCATATCAGATGCGGCGGCGCGATTGATCTGTCAGGTGCAGGAAACGCCAGCCCGACAACCAAGCCTTGCCCAAACCCCAAAAACAGAAAGGCCGCCCTTGGGCGGCCTTGTCTCATAAACCGTGGGTAACCGGTTTTTTGGAGCGGGCGAAGAGATTCGAACTCTCGACCCTAACCTTGGCAAGGTTATGCTCTACCCCTGAGCTACGCCCGCATCCGTTGGTGTTGGCGGAATACTCAGTCTCCAGACCTGCTGCAAGCGAAAAATGCACGCCGCGGCGTTCCATCTCGGCTTGACCCGCTCAATCTGCGGTTGGCCTGTCTGCCGGCAACAGGTCGACCGCGCCCACGGCCCGACCAGAATGGCAAGGCGTGCCGGACATCTCCGCTTTTTACCGCACGACACATTTACCAAGCTGAGTGAATTCAACCAAAAGCAATACGCCAAATGATCACTGCGGTTTTTTCGGCGCACCCCTTGCAGTCGGTGGCAGCCTGTGTGACCTTCCCTCCAAGTAGAAAAATCAGACGATCCGTTACATTGGGGCGCCCCGTGCCCCTAGTGTAGGCCCGCAGACTGCGGCACGACCGTGCCGAGCAGACGAAACCCACAGGGAGGACACCATGAACACGATCACCCGTCTTTGCGCCACCACTGCGCTTGCCAGTGCCGCCATAACCCTTGTTCCGGCCATGGCCGCAGCCGAGACCAAGCTGAAATGGGCCCATGTGTACGAGTCGAGCGAACCGTATCACACCTGCGCTGTTGCCGCGAACGACCTGCTGATGACGGCGACCGACGGGCGCTATGGCGTTGAGGTGTTTCCCGCCTCTTCCCTGGGCAAAGAGGTTGACATCAACGAAGGGCTCGGGTTCGGCACCGTTGACATCATTTATACCGGCCAGCTTTTTGCCGGTCGGTCCTATGGCCCGATCGCCATCGGCGGCGCGCCGTTCATGTTCCGTGACTTCGATCACTGGGACAAGTTCCGCAATTCCGACCTGTTTCAGGAACTGGCGCAAGGTTACTCCGACGCATCGGGCAACCACATCACCGCGATGACTTACTATGGCGCGCGGCATGTCACCGCGAACAAGCCGATCCTTACCCCCGCTGACATGAAAGGCGTGAAGATTCGTGTGCCGAACGCGCCGTTGTACATGATGTTCCCCGAGGCGACCGGCGCAAACCCTGCGCCCATCGCCTTTGCCGAGGTCTATCTGGCGCTGCAACAGGGCACGGTTGACGCGCAGGAAAACCCCCTGCCCACGATCCAGGCCAAGAAGTTCTATGAGGTGCAGAGCGACATCAGCCTGACCGGCCACATTACCGACGCGCTGCTGACAATCGTTGGCGGCCCGGCGTGGGATGCGATGGACGAGGCTGACCGTGCCGCGCTGACCCAGGTCACCCAGGACACCGCCGTTTGCGCCACTGATGCCATCATCAAGGCCGAGGCCGAGCTGGCCGATTGGTTCCGTGGCGAAGGCGTGCAGGTGCACGAGGTTGACCGTGGTCCGTTCATCGAGGCGGTCAAGGTCATGCACAACGGCGAAATGGCAACCTGGGATCAGGAAACCTATGACCGGTTGCAGGCCATCCAGTAACCTCTGACACCACCGGGCGGGCCATGGCGGCCCGCCCTTTGCCGCAGGCCCGAATTAAGGCCTGAACTCCAAGGACTGTCCATGCCCGATTCCCGGAACGAGCCGCCGCTTGTCGCGCCCATCCAGCTGGAAGAAGAAAAGATCGACCTGTCCGATCAGCAATGGGACGATGTGCTGGTGCTGGTGCTGTTCTGGGTGCTGGCGGGTGTCGTGTTCTTGCAATTCTTTACCCGCTATGTGTTGAACGATTCCATCGCCTGGACCGAGGAAATCGCTAGGTTCCTGCTGATCGGGGTTACTTTCATCGGCTCTGTCATGGCAACACGGAAACAAAGCCACATCGCGGTTGAATTCTTGTACCGCTGGGTGCCGCGCACCGGGCGGCGGATCGCACAATTTGCCATTGATGTGACAACAACGGCATTCTTCGCCCTGCTGACGGTGTTGTGTGCCCAGATCGCCGGGCGGACCCGGCAAATGATGGTGTCGCTGGAGATTCCGAAATCGACGATCTACTGGATCGTCGTTGCCGCCTTTGTCTGCATGACGCTGTATTCCGCGTGGAACACCTGGAAACACCTGCGTGACGGCACCAGCAAACTGATCGACCCGGAACGCTTCGCGGACCAGATCCGCGCCATCGACTGATCTCATTCAACATGTGAGGGCCGGGTGAATCCCCCTTACCATTCCTCTTCTCACGCTCAAGGAGCGCACTCTTGGACATCCTTTGGCTTTTCGTGATGCTGTTTGGCATGTTGCTGGTCGGGGTGCCGGTGGCGGTGGCGCTGGCCGGATCATCGGCTGTGTTCATCTATTTCAGCGGCGCGACGCCGCCGATGGTTGTGGCACACCGCATGATCAATGGCGTTGACAGCTTTCCCTTGCTGGCGGTGCCGTTCTTCATCCTGGCGGGCAACCTGATGAACACCGCCGGCATCACCGAGCGGATCTTCAACTTTGCGCTGGCCCTTGTGGGATGGATGCGCGGCGGGCTGGGCCATGTGAACGTCGGTGCATCGGTGATCTTCGCGGGCATGTCGGGTGCGGCCGTGGCCGATGCGGGGGGCCTTGGCGCGATCGAGATCAAGGCGATGCGCGACGCCAAATATGACGCCAAATTCGCCGTCGGCATCACCGCCGCCTCGTCCACCATCGGGCCGATCATCCCGCCGTCTCTGCCCATGGTGATTTATGGCGTCGTGGCAGGCGCCAGCATCGGACAGTTGTTCGTCGCCGGGTTCATCCCCGGGCTTTTGATGGCCGCGTCGCTGATGATCATGATCGCGATCATGGCACGGCGCAAAGGTTTTGGCCGCGATCAGGAATTCTATTGGTCGGTGCTGTTTTCCAGCTTCCGCCGCGCGTTTCTGTCGCTGATGACGCCGGTGATCATCGTTGGTGGCATTCTGACCGGTGCCTTCACCCCGACCGAGGCGGCGGTGGCGGCCTGTGCCTGGGCGCTGTTCCTCGGGTTGATCGTCTATCGCACGCTGACCTTGCCGCGGTTCCTGCGGGTCAGCTTCGACACAATCGAAACCACTGCCGTGGTGTTGTTTGTCGTTGGGGCGGCGGCGATCTTTGCCTGGCTGCTCACGTCCAACCGCGTGCCCGAAACATTTGCCGCCGGGTTGTTGGCGGTGTCGGACCGGCCATGGGTGATCCTGTTGTTGATCAACCTGATCCTCTTGGCAGTCGGCTGTTTCATGGAAACCGTGGCGGCGATCACCATCATGGTTCCCGTGCTGCTGCCCATTGCAGTGGCAATGGGGGTCGATCCGGTGCACTTTGGTGTCATCATGGTGCTGAACCTGATGCTGGGCCTGCTGACGCCGCCGGTCGGGATGGTGCTGTATGTGCTGGCACGGGTCGCCAAGATTCCGTTCGAAGAATGCGTCGTCGGCACGGCGCCATTCCTGATTCCGCTGGTTATCGTGCTGCTTCTGGTCACTTTTGTACCAGGGCTGACGATGTGGCTGCCCAACCTGATCTATCGCTGATCCTGACGCATCTTGTGCCGTGGCCACGACGTTGACCAAGGCGCGCGATGCGCGACAGTGCGCGGCGCGGGTCGCCGGCAACAACCATGTCGCGCCTAGGGCGCGAAGCCGCCCACAGCAACGCCTTCGTGAACCTTGGTGCCGACCTGCGGCATTGCTGCGGTGGGGTCGTCTGGCTGTATCCGCAGAGCGCGCAGGGCGTTCAGGATCACGGCCACGTCGATCACTTCCTGAAGCAGCGCACCCTGCACCGGGGTAAGATGGCCGAAGGCTGCGGCGACCATACCGAGGACCGAAAGACCGATCCCGGCGGCAACGCTTTCAACCGCGATCCGTCGCGAGGCCCTTGCAATCTCGATCCCTGGACCCAGCCGGTCGATCCGATCGACCAGAAGCACGACATCGGCCGCTTCGGCCGAGGCGGCGGCGCCCCGTGCCCCCATCGCAACGCCAACATCGGCCGCTGCAAGGGCAGGGGCGTCGTTCACCCCGTCGCCCACCATCATCACCGGGCCATTCTTGCGCTCGGTCAGGACCAGCAGAACCTTTTGATCGGGGGTCAGCCCGGCGCGCAGCCCGTCAAGGCCCAGCCCCTCGGTCACGCGCTCGGCCACCTCGGACCGATCGCCGGTGGCCAACAGGATGCGCCCGATCCCCTGCTGCCGCAGCCCGGCCAGCATGTCGGAGATACCCTCGCGCAGCGGGTCGGCCATTACCAGATGGCCAGACATGTGGCCATCTACAGCCACAGCCACAAGGACCGACCCCGCCTTCAGCGCCGGATGATCGCCCGACGGCCGACCGACGCGCCTGGCGACAAACCCATCGCCGCCGACCAGCACCCGGCGGCCCTCAACGGTGCCGACAACCCCCTCGCCGGGGATCTCGGCCACATCCGAGGGCACGACCAAGGCAAGGCCGCGCGCCTTGGCCGCCGCAACGATGGACTGCGCCACCGGGTGTTTCGACGCCTGATCCAGCGATGCGGCGAATCGCAGGATGTCATCCTCGCCCATGCCATCGTGACTGTCGATCGACACGATCTGCGGCCGCCCGTCGGTCAGCGTGCCGGTCTTGTCCAGGATCAGCGTGCGAATGCGCGCCATTGTTTCAAGTGGCCCCGCGCCCTTGATCAGAACACCGAAATGCGCAGCACGCGACAACCCCGCGACAAGCGCGACAGGCACGGCCAGGATCAGCGGACAAGGCGTGGCCACGACCAGAACGGCAACGGCCCGGATCGGATCGCCTGTGAACCACCAGGCGGCGAGGGCGATGGCAAGGGTGACGCCCAGAAACCCCAACGACCAGCGGTCGGCCAGCCGCGACATCGGTGCCTTTGACCGCTGTGCCTCTTCAACCAGCCGGACAATGCCGGCATAGGTGCTTTGAGCCGCGCGGTGTGTCGCAGTGATGTCGAACGCCTCGCCTGCGTTGGTTGCGCCGCTCAT
>JAACVA010000078.1:0-246 GCA_009992615.1 Rhodobacterales bacterium | reverse complement strand
GCAAAACAGCCGCCGTGGCAGCGATTCTCCGGTCAGCGCCGAGGTGTCGACAAAGGCTGTATCGGACGTCACCGTGCCGTCTGCCGGCACCATATCCCCCTGCCGGATCAACAGCAGGTCGCCCGGCGCGATGTCGTCCAGCGGCACATCTTCAAGGGCGCCGTTGCGGTGTCGGGTGGCTGTGCGGGGGACGCGCGACAGCAGGTCATGCATTTCGCGCCGCGCGCGCCCCTCGGCAAAGCCTTC
>JAACVA010000171.1 GCA_009992615.1 Rhodobacterales bacterium | reverse complement strand
GCCTGGGCACGGCGGCGGTCATCGTGATGGATCAAAGTACGGACCTGATCAAGGCGATCTGGCGGTTGTCGGCGTTTTACAAACACGAAAGCTGTGGCCAGTGTACGCCCTGCCGCGAAGGCACCGGGTGGATGATGCGGGTGATGGATCGGCTTGTGAAAGGCGATGCAGAGCCGGCCGAGATCGACATGTTGCTGGACGTGACGAAACAGGTCGAGGGCCATACGATCTGTGCGTTGGGGGATGCTGCCGCTTGGCCTATCCAGGGATTGATCCGGCATTTCCGCCCTGAAATCGAAGCGCGAATCGCGCACAAACGGTCCGGGCGCGGCCGCCCTGTGGCCGCCGAATGAGACGGATACGCGTGATTGCCGGTCTCTTGTTGGTTGTCGCCGTGGCGGGATGCGGGGTGCCGCAGCGGTTGGGTTTCAACCGCGTCGCGCCCGAGGCAGAACTGCCGTTCCGCAGCAAGCTGAACAAGGGAGAGACGCCGCGCCAGTTTTCTGTCGAGGTGGCCGCCGGTGGCGCGGATATTGGTGCAATACGCGAAAGCGTGCGCCATCCGGCCACCGGATTTTGTCTGCTGAATTTCGGCGGATCCGATATTGATTGGGATCTCGATGCCAGCGGTGAATGGCGGGCGATGTCTGTGGGCGTCGAGGGCGATCTGGTGTTCAGCGGCACTTGCGCCGTGCGATGATCCGCTGACAGGTCGGCGGGTTTCACCGCTCGGGCTTGAATACTCTGATCGGAAATCACACGTCTATCTGGTGGGTCGGTCGGACCGGCCAGGTTTGGAGTGTGCGGACACCTGAAACCGATATTCGGAGTTGAGCCATGACCAAGTTTTTCACCACTGCCGCCTTTGTGCTGGCCATGTCCACGGCGGCCCCGGCGCAGGCGCTGATTCCGCTGCACCAAGAGCCCACGGTACGTTCGATGTTTTACGCCATTGGCTTGGCCGACGAGGTTCGGCAAAACTGCCCGAGCATTTCGGCCCGCATGGTGCGCGCCTATCTCTATCTGCGGTCCATCGAATCCTATGCGCGCAAGGCGGGCTATTCCGAGGATCAGATCCGCGATTTGGCTGACAACAAGGCCGAGAAAGAAAAGCTGCGCGTTGTGATCCGCGCCGATCTGGCAAAACGCGGCGTCACCCCCGGTTCGTCGGACGGGTACTGCAAGGTGGGTCTGGAAGAGATCGCCCGCGGCACGGCCAGTGGCCGCCTGTTACAGGCGAACTGACCTGCGCAAAGCGGTTTGGCTGATCGCGGACTGACCATCGTGCAGGTGCTGCCGTTTTGCGCCCGGCCTGTTTTCGCGGCGCGCAAGTGGTGAAAACGCGGCAGATCGTTGCAACCTTGCGGATCGACGTTGCAGTCCGGGGCAATGTGTTCCAAGACAGGTCCAACCCCGGCGGTCTGCGTCGGGCCAACGGTTTTCGGGCCGCGCCGTCGGCCCGACGATGGGAAGGACGTTTGCGATGAGCACCCTGCGCAAGATCAACATTGATGGCAAAGAGATCGAGGTGGATCAGGCCCTGACGCTGATTCAGGCCTGCGAACAAGCCGGGATCGAGATTCCGCGCTTTTGCTATCACGAACGGCTGTCGATCGCCGGCAACTGCCGGATGTGTCTGGTTGAGATTGTGGGCGGCCCGCCAAAACCCGCCGCATCCTGCGCGATGCAGGTGCGCGATCTGCGCCCCGGCCCCGAAGGCGCCCCGCCGATGGTCAAGACCAACAGCCCCATGGTGAAAAAGGCCCGTGAGGGCGTGATGGAGTTTCTGTTGATCAATCACCCGCTGGATTGTCCGATCTGCGATCAGGGGGGCGAGTGTGATTTGCAGGATCAGGCGATGGCCTATGGTGTTGATTTCAGTCGGTTCCGTGAACCCAAACGCGCGGCGACCGATCTGGATCTGGGGCCACTGGTCGAAACCCACATGACCCGCTGCATTTCCTGTACCCGCTGTGTGCGGTTTACCACCGAGGTGGCCGGAATCACCCAGATGGGGCAGACCGGCCGGGGCGAAGACAGCGAAATCACCTCCTATCTCGGCCAAACTCTGGATTCAGAGTTGCAGGGCAACATCATTGACCTGTGCCCGGTGGGTGCGCTGACGTCCAAACCCTATGCCTTCACCGCGCGGCCTTGGGAATTGTCCAAGACAGAGACCGTGGATGTGATGGATGCCCTCGGGTCGAACATCCGGGTTGATACCAAGGGGCGCGAGGTGATGCGCCTGCTGCCCCGCAACCATGACGGCATCAATGAGGAATGGCTGAGCGACAAATCGCGGTTTGTCTGGGATGGTCTGCGCCGCCAACGGCTGGACCGGCCTTATATCCGCGTTGATGGCAAGCTGAAACCGTCCACTTGGGCCGAGGCCCTTGGCGCGGCAGCGGCCGCGATGACCGGCAAAAAGCTGGCCGGTGTAGTGGGCGATCTGGCCCCTGTCGAGGCGGCGTTTGCACTTAAAACATTGATCGAAGGGCTGGGCGGAACTGTCGAATGCCGCACGGATGGTGCAAAACTGCCCGCGGGCAATCGGGCGGGCTATGTCGGCACGGCAACGATTGAAGACATCGACAGTGCCCGACAGATTTATCTGATCGGCACCAACCCACGGGTTGAGGCGCCGGTGCTGAATGCGCGGATCCGCAAGGCGTGGCTGCGCGGTGCCGATGTCGCCCTTGTGGGCGAAGCGGCAGACCTGACCTATGACATCAACCATCTCGGCACTGGTCCGCGAGATCTTGCGCACCTGTTGGACAGCGCCGCCGAGGGTGATGAACCTGCTTTGGTGATCGTGGGGCAGGGCGCGCTGTGCCGCGATGATGGTGCGGCGGTTCTGGCGCAGGCGATGGCGCTGGCCGGGAAAACCGGCGCCGGTTTGCTGATCTTGCACACCGCCGCTGGCCGCGTCGGGGCGATGGATGTGGGCGCGGTGACCGAAGGTGGGATCACCGCCGCGCTGGACGGGGCAGACGTTGTTTACAACCTCGGCGCGGACGAAGGCGATATTCCCGCTGGCCCCTTCGTGATCTATCAGGGCAGCCATGGTGACCGGGGCGCGCACCGGGCCGACATCATCCTGCCCGGCGCAGCCTGGACCGAAGAACAAGGGCTGTTCGTCAACACCGAAGGTCGGCCGCAGTTGGCCTTGCGCGCCGGGTTTGCGCCCGGTGAGGCCAAGGAAAATTGGGCGATCTTGCGGGCGCTGTCCGCCGAACTGGGCGCCACCCTGCCGTTTGATTCGCTGGCGGCCCTGCGTCGTGCGCTGGTCAAGGCGGTGCCTCATCTGGGTTTGATCGACATCATTCCGGTGAATGACGGGCCCGCGCTGCCCTTGGGTGACACGGCCGATGCGCCTTTCGTGGCAGCCGTGGGCGATCATTTCCTGACCAATCCGATCGCTCGTGCCAGCGCGCTGATGGGTGAGCTCAGCGCGAACGCCCGCGCGCGGCGTCAAACCCGGATGGCGGCGGAATAATCCCTTGCGGCTTATGGCCCCCTTGCTGATCGCCCTCGTGGCGGCCTGTCAGCCAGTGAACCCCACGGTTGATCAGCTGGGCCTTGTGCCCGATTATCTTGGGGTGCAGACGCGGCTGCTGGACGGCGATCTGGTGAATTTTCTGGTCGAGGCGCGCGGTGCGTTGCAATTCGGCGATGTTGAAAGCTATGCCGAATGTGCTGCGGCGCAGTATACGCTGATTCGCGGTTACAGTTTTGCCCGCCATGTGCGGACAAATGTGAGTCAACAGGGTGGTCTTTGGCGCGGCGATGCTGTTTACACGATCTCGCCAGCACTGCCACGCGGCCTGCGTACAATCGACGCTGAAGTGGTGGTGGACCGGTGCCGCGAACGTGGCATACCAACAGTGTGAGAGACCCATGTTTCAAAGGGACACGGTGACAAAAAATGGCTGATTTCCTGACGACAACCCTTGGAATCGCCCTGCTTGTCATGGCGCAATCGTTGTTGGTCATTGCGTTTGTGATGATCTCGCTTCTGTTTCTCGTCTATGGCGACCGCAAGATCTGGGCCGCCGTTCAGATGCGTCGCGGCCCGAATGTGGTGGGCATTTTCGGAATTCTGCAATCCGTGGCCGACGCCCTGAAATATGTGGTTAAGGAAATTGTTATCCCGGCGGGGGCAGACCGCACGGTGTTCATGCTGGCGCCGATGACCAGTTTCGTTCTGGCCATCCTTGCCTGGGCGGTGATCCCGTTCAATGACACTTGGGTGCTGGCCGACATCAATGTTGCAATTCTGTTCGTCTTTGCCGTTTCATCGCTTGAGGTTTATGGCGTGATCATGGGCGGTTGGGCGTCAAACTCAAAGTACCCATTCCTCGGGTCGCTGCGTTCGGCCGCGCAAATGATTTCTTATGAGGTCAGCATCGGCTTGGTGATCATCGGGGTGATCATTTCGACAGGCTCGATGAATTTCGGGGACATCGTGCGCGCGCAGGATGGCTCTTATGGGTTGTTTTCGTGGTATTGGTTGCCGCATCTGCCCATGGTGTTTCTTTTCTTCATCAGTGCACTGGCCGAAACCAACCGCCCGCCCTTCGATCTGCCCGAGGCGGAATCGGAACTGGTTGCGGGGTTCATGGTGGAATATTCATCCACACCCTACCTTTTGTTCATGGCAGGTGAATATATCGCCATCTTCCTGATGTGCGCGCTGACCTCTCTGTTGTTCTTTGGCGGTTGGTTGTCACCCATTCCGGGCCTACCCGATGGGGCGCTGTGGATGGTGGCGAAGATGGCGTTCTTCTTCTTCCTTTTCGCCATGGTAAAGGCAATCGTGCCACGTTACCGCTATGATCAGTTGATGCGCCTCGGGTGGAAGGTGTTTTTGCCGTTTTCCTTGGTTTGGGTCGTCCTGGTTTCGTTTTTCGCACATTTCGGAGCGTTCGGCGGCGCCTATGCCCGCTGGGCCGTTGGAGGTTGATCCATGACTCAAATCGACTATGCCCGCATCGGTAAGTACTGGCTGTTGTTTGACTTTTTCAAAGGCTTCAAGCTGGGGTTGAAATATTTCGTTGCGCCAAAGGCGACGCTGAACTATCCGCACGAAAAAGGCCCGCTCAGCCCTCGTTTTCGGGGTGAACACGCCTTGCGCCGGTATCCCAACGGTGAAGAACGCTGCATCGCCTGTAAGTTGTGCGAGGCGATCTGCCCGGCGCAGGCGATCACGATAGATGCCGAGCCGCGCGATGATGGCAGCCGCCGCACGACCCGCTATGACATCGACATGACCAAGTGCATCTATTGCGGGTTCTGCCAGGAGGCGTGCCCGGTCGACGCCATTGTCGAAGGCCCGAATTTCGAATTCTCGACCGAAACCCGCGAGGAACTCTTCTATGACAAGGAAAAACTTCTTGCCAATGGCGAACGGTGGGAAGCCGAGATCGCGCGCAACCTTGAGATCGACGCGCCATACCGCTGACATGACGGCGCAGGTCTGACAGAGGCCAGAAAAGGAACTGAACGATGGGCACTGCGGTTTTCGCATTCTATCTTTTTGCCATTACCCTTGTTGCGGCGGGCCTGTTCACGGTGATCAGCCGCAATCCGGTGCATTCGGTGCTGTGGCTGATCCTCGCGTTCCTGTCGTCGGCGGGGCTGTTTGTGCTGCTGGGGGCCGAGTTTGTGGCGATGCTTCTGGTCATTGTCTATGTCGGGGCGGTGGCGGTTCTTTTCCTGTTCGTTGTGATGATGCTGGACGTTGATTTTGCCGAGTTGAAGGCGGAGATGTCGAAGTACATGCCGCTGGCCCTGTTGATCGGGGTGGTGATCCTGATGCAGTTGGGCATTGCCTTTGGCGTCTGGGAGGCGTCTGAACAGGCCGAGGGGCTGCGCGCTGCCGTGGTTGCAGAGTATGGTGAAACCGAGAACACGGCGATGCTGGGGCAAATCATCTATGATGAATACCTGCTGCAATTCCAGTTGTCCGGGTTGGTTTTGCTGGTGGCAATGATCGGCGCGATTGTTCTGACGCTGCGCCACCGGTCTGATGTGAAACGCCAAAGCCCCTATGCGCAGATGATGCGCGATCCGGCTGTGGCGATGGAGGTGCGCGACGTGAAACCGGGGCAGGGGCTGTAACCATGATCGGCATCGAACATTATCTGACTGTCGCCGCTGCGCTGTTCGTGATTGGCATTTTCGGTCTGTTCCTGAACCGCAAGAATGTGATCATCATCCTGATGAGCATCGAGTTGATTCTTCTCGCGGTGAACATCAACTTTGTCGCCTTCTCGGCCTATCTCGGCGATTTGGTGGGCCAGGTGTTTACCATGTTTGTCCTGACCGTCGCCGCCGCCGAGGCCGCCATCGGTCTTGCCATTCTTGTGTGTTTCTTCCGCACCCGCGGAACCATCGACGTTGAAGACGTCAACGTGATGAAAGGCTGATCCAGTGGAAACGATAATCCTCTTTGCCCCCTTGGTGGGCGCTCTGATCTGCGGGTTCGGTTGGAAATTTCTGGGCGAAACCGCGGCGACTTGGATTGCCACGGGGTTGTTGTTCCTTGCGGCGCTGTTGTCCTGGGTGGTGTTCCTGACCTTTGATGGAGTGACCCAGCAGATTCCGATCCTGCGCTGGATCGAGTCGGGCAGTCTGGCGACGGAATGGGCGATCCGGATGGATCGTTTGACCGCCATCATGCTGATTGTCGTGACCACGGTGTCGGCCCTCGTGCATCTTTACTCTTTTGGCTACATGGCTCACGACGTCAACTTCCGTGACGGTGAGGTTTATCGCCCGCGGTTCTTTGCCTATTTGTCATTTTTCACCTTTGCGATGCTGATGCTGGTGACCGCTGACAATCTGTTGCAGATGTTTTTCGGCTGGGAAGGTGTGGGTGTCGCGTCCTATCTTCTGATCGGGTTCTACTATCGCAAGCCCAGCGCCAACGCCGCCGCGATCAAGGCGTTCGTGGTCAACAGGGTGGGCGATTTCGGTTTTGCCTTGGGTATTTTCGCGCTGTTCTTCCTGGTGGATTCAACCAACCTGACCGACATCTTTGCAGCGGCGCCCGAACTGGCCGAGACGCAGTTGCGGTTTCTCTGGGCCGACTGGAACGCTGTCGAGGTGATTTGCCTGCTGCTGTTCATCGGCGCGATGGGCAAGTCGGCCCAACT
>JAACVA010000337.1 GCA_009992615.1 Rhodobacterales bacterium | reverse complement strand
GGACTGTCGTAAAGCTTGCCATAAAGCCCGAGCCGCCGCTTGAAGCGGAAAGACAGGGCAAAGGTCAGCACCAGCGCGATCCACACCGGGACGAACCGCCCGGCCATCGCGGCAATAATTCCTCCCCATCCCAGCGCGTCCATGGCTGTGTTCCTTACGAGATGCGGATGCGCGGGTTGAGGAAGGCGTAGCCGACGTCGGAAATCAACTGGCTGATCAACACCACCACCACCGCCACCACCGAACACCCGAGCAGGAGCTCGACGTCGTTGTTGCCCGCGGCCTGCACCAGAGTCCAGCCGAAGCCTTTGTAGTTGAACAGGGTTTCCACGATCACCACGCCGTTCAAGAGCCACGGGAATTGCAGCATGATGACGGTGAAGGGGGCAATCAGCGCGTTCCTCAGCGCGTGGCGCAGCACCACGTCGCGAAACCGCACGCCTTTCAGCCGGGCGGTGCGGATGTATTGCGCCGTCATCACCTCGGTCATCGAGGCGCGGGTCATGCGGGCGATATAGCCGATGCCATAAAGCGCGATTGTCATCACCGGCAGGAAGAAGTTCTCGAAGGTGATGTCGTCCATCGCCGAGGTCGCGGTGCCCTTGAACCATTTGAGGCCGGTCACCGACGACGCAAAAATCGTGATGAACAGCACACCCGAGACGTATTCGGGGGTGGCGGTGGTGGCGATCGAGACGGTCGAGAGACTGCGATCAAGCCGCGAGCCTTCGCGCATTCCGGCCAGGATGCCGGTGATCAGCGACACCGGCACCATCACCAGCATCACGCTGAGCATCAGCCAGCCGGTCAGGCCAAGGCGGGTGGCGATGATGCGTGAGACCGGTTCCTTGAATACGTTGGAAAAGCCCCAGTTGCCCTGCATCACACCGCAAACGCGGGGTGCCGCAGCCGGATCGCTGCCGCGCGGGATACAGCGCCCGCTCA
>JAACVA010000336.1 GCA_009992615.1 Rhodobacterales bacterium | reverse complement strand
CCCTCGCGGGTCATCCCCGGCGGATCAACCGAATAGGCGACCGACAACTCGCGGTCATTCGCCATGGTCTTGGTGGCCTCGGCGAGGGCCTTCTTGAACGGATCGGCCGGATTGTCGGTGGGTTTGGTCATGGTGCCAATCACCCACCCATCGGGCAGAACAGCGAAAACGTCGTCTTGCTTTGTCCCGTGGCCTTGCCACGGCTTACACCCGCATCTAATTTTGTGCTGGCGCGGTAAGGCTCAGACCTCATGTTCTGGCTCCCAGTTGAACGACCATCGGTTGACCCGTCGCGCTGCTGTCGTCTGAAAACAGACGCGCGGGATGTCGCGCCGAGCGGGTTCTCGCGCAAGCCAGTCGAACGGCGGTGTGGGGACGCAGCCGCTAAGCGCTTGCTCCCGAACCTTTAGGCCCGCCAAGAGCGCGGCAAGGCGTGGTGCCAGCACTCCTCCGGCCCCCCGCGGCACCCCGAACGGTCGAATTTCTACCCGATACATCCGGAACAGTTTCGTCAGCAAAGTCGCGATCTCTTGGATCTCGTCCGGAGATCCGGTCTCGGACTCCAAACCCTCGATGAGAGCGAGATGAACCCTTGACCAGCCAATCGCAGAATGGCCGCTGCGCTTCAGAGCGACGACATGACGGTCATCGACTAGGAAAAGGCCGCGTCGGTCTGAAATGTTCCGCGTGCTTGGAAGCTGTGCATAGGTCTCCAGCTTTGTTGCATCTTGGACGGATGGCGCGGAACCCCCGGGTTTTTTCACCTCGAACGCAACAAGGCCGGTTTCGTGATTGCGCCACGTCAGCATGATATCGGGAATGACAAAGCCGCGACCGTGCCGCGGCCGCAGTGTCGCGTCTAGGACCTCTTCGCAGGCGAATGCAAAGCGGATTTCCGCAGCAGAAACCGGCGGCAGCCCGGCTGCCTCCAGCAGCCGGTCGAGCCAGATAGTTCCAGATAGGCAGGCCAGTGGCTGAAAGAGCGCGAGCGTGACATAATCCTCGGTCTGCCGTGCCCAGTAGCCGCGATTGGGCGGCTGCATCGTGTGGTCGGCCCAAACGCGTCGCAGCACGAAATAGGCATGATCGTCGCGCGACAGAGGAAGCGCCCCACAAAAATGCCACCACGACTCGTCATCGGCGTTCATGTTATTTCATCGCCATGCTGGCCGCCGACTCGGGCAGTTCCTCGTTAAAGCAGCGCTGATAGAACTCGGCCACGGTCTGGCGCTCCAG
>JAACVA010000124.1 GCA_009992615.1 Rhodobacterales bacterium | reverse complement strand
CGGCACGCCCCGTGCCTGTCAGTAGTTCGAGGTCAGTTGCACACAGGTCTTGGTTTCGGTGTTGTACATGCCACAGCCCAGATCCTTCCAATCCGAGGTCAGAACGGCGCTTTCGGGCAAGAAATCTGTCCAGGCGTCGCCGTCCACCTCGGTGGTCTGGCTGATGATGTCGAATTGACCGTCGGCGCGGATTTCACCGATCAGAACCGGCTTGGCCAGGTGGTGATTGGGCAGCATCACGGCGGTGCCGCCGGTCAGGTTCGGGAATTCCTGACCGTACATCGCGGCGCGCACCGCATCCACTTCGGTGGTGCCGGCCTGCTCAACCGCCGCGACCCACATGTTGAAGCCGATGTAATGTGCCTCCATCGGGTCGTTGGTCACACGGTCAGGCCCGGCAAAAGCTTTCCAGGCTGCGATGAATTCGGCATTGGCGGGGGTGTCGGCCGACTGAAAATAGTTCCACGCGGCGAGGTGCCCGACAAGGTTGCTGGTGTCGAGGCCCGACAGCTCTTCTTCGCCCACCGAAAACGCCACCACGGGAATGTCATCGGCGCTGACGTTGGCGGCTGCCAGCTCTTTGTAGAACCCGATGTTGGCGTCGCCGTTGATTGTGGAAATCACGCCCACCTGTTTGCCATCCGATCCCAGGGCGACGACATCGCCGACGATTGTGGCCCAATCGGAATGACCAAAGGGGGTGTAGTTGACGAATATATCCTCGGGCGCGATTCCCTTGTCCTTCAGATACTGCTCAAGGATCTTGTTGGTGGTGCGCGGATAGACATAATCCGTGCCGAGCAGCGCGAATTTCTCGACGCCCAGTTCTTCGAGGAAGTAATCGACGGCCGGAATCGCCTGTTGGTTCGGGGCGGCGCCGGTATAGAATACGTTGCGGCTGCTTTCCTCGCCTTCATACTGTACCGGATAGAACAGCAGGCCGTTCAGTTCTTCGATCACCGGCAGAACCGATTTGCGCGATACGCTGGTCCAGTTGCCGAAGATCACATCGACATTCGACACCGTCAGCAGTTCGCGCGCCTTTTCCGCGAACAGCGGCCAGTCGGAGGCCGGGTCGACGACGACCGCCTCGATCTGACAGCCCAACAGCCCGCCCTTGGCGTTTTGTTGTTCGATCAGCATCAGCATCACGTCCTTCAACGTGGTTTCGGAAATTGCCATCGACCCGGACAGCGAGTGCAGAACGCCCACCTTGATCGGATCGGCGCAGGTCTGCGCGGCGGCGGCACTGACCGACGACAAAAGCGCGGCGGTGAGGCAAGCGACAAATTTGGTTTGATGACACATGGACGTTTCATTCCCCTGTTGCGCTGTGTTGGCCCGCTCAAGGCCCCCGGCGCCTGGATACGGCACACAGCAATGATGTTGGCGTCGCGCAGGGGCAGGTTTCTGCCAGGATCAAACCCCCTGCGCGGCGGTCTTGGCCGTTGGCCTTGTCAGATGACGGCCAATCGCGCGGCGCCGTCCAGTCGTGGCCAACCGGCGGACCCTACCCACACGTCAACGGCGCGTTGGCGATGCGAAATTCACCGCCACTGCCTGAATACGCGTCGGTTTTGAGACGAATCTGCGAAATTTTTTGCCGGAGTCAGCCGAAAAGGGCGCGACAAAGCGGCCCTATTTTTCCGCAGACAACCGCCCGGTGACAGCGTAGCCTGCGGCTGAGGATCGTTTCCGCAACCCGGCGGGCGACGCAGCACAGGAACCGCCATATGGGGCTTGCCCAAATCGTTTATACCTCGCAACCGTTCGCTTTTGATGAGGCGACCCTTGGCAATCTTCTGGTCATCGCACGGCGCAACAACACGCGCGACGACATCTCGGGCGCCCTGATCTGTCGGCGGGATATTTTCGTGCAGATGCTCGAAGGGCCCGAAGCGGCGCTTGAGGCGACATTCGGGCGGATTGCGCGGGACGACCGGCACCTGAACATCACCCGGCATCTGGTCCGCCCGGTGACCCGGCGGATGTTTGGCCAATGGTCGATGCTGCACGATCCCGCCCAATCCTGGTTGTGGCCCGAGGCGGCGGTGCGCGATGGGGTGCCCGTCGGGGTGGACGGGGCCGCGATTTGCGAAGTGTTCCGCATGTTGGCCATTCAGGCCAAATCCGATCAGGTAAAACCCGATCAGGATTGAAACAAAGCCGCCTTTCAGGCAAACCACACAGGCCGATGCACCCCACCGGCATCCTGGAAATATCTGCGCCGGCGCGCAGGTGCACTGACCTGAGGAAACCCAACCATGTCTCTCAATACCCGCAGCTTCGACCGTATCGGCAAGGCCCTCGGGTTCACCGAACTGGGCTTTGGCGGTGCGCCGCTGGGCAATCTGTACCGCGCGATCAGCGACGAGACAGCCCATGCCACGTTGCAGGCGGCGTGGGATGCCGGTGTGCGGTATTACGACACTGCGCCGCTGTATGGCTTTGGCCTGTCGGAAACCCGGCTGAACCGGTTCCTGCGCGACAAGCCGCGCGACGACTATGTGCTGTCCACCAAGATCGGCCGGTTGCTGCGCCCTTGCGCGCCTGCGAACCGCGATGGCATCGGCAAATGGTTCGAGGTGCCCGCCCGAAAAGAAGTGTATGACTATACCTACGATGGTGTGATGCGCAGCCTTGAGTTTTCGCTGGAACGCCTGGGGCAAAGTCGGGTCGATATTCTGTATGCCCACGATCTTGACATGTTTTCGCGGGGCGATCGCGGTGTCGTGGATGCGGCGCTGAACGAGCTGATGACAAGCGGCTACAAGGCGCTGGTCGAGTTGCGCGATCAGGGCGTGATTTCGGCGTTTGGCGCTGGGGTGAACGAATGGGAAAGCTGCCAATGGCTGGCCGAGCGGGGGGATTTCGACATTTTCCTGCTGGCCGGGCGATACACTCTGCTGGAGCAGACCGCGCTGGACAGCTTCCTGCCCATGGCCGAGGCGCGCGGCATAGGGCTGGTCATGGGGGGGGCCTATAATTCGGGCATTCTGGCCACCGGGCCAAAACCGGGCGCGTTTTACAACTATGATCCGGCTCCGCAGGACATCCTCGACCGGGTGGGCCGGATCGAGGCGGTGTGTGCCGCCCATGGCACCCGTCTGGTCGATGCGGCGTTCCGGTTCCCGCTGTTGCATCCGACCACGCTGTCGGTGATTCCGGGCGGGCAGGGGGTGGATGAAACACGCTCGAACGTGCAGGCGGCGCAGGCGGTCATTCCCGATGCGCTGTGGCAGGATCTGAAGGCGCAGGGCCTGCTGCGCAGCGATGCACCAACACCGTAACCGCCGCGCTGGCCCGTCTTTTGCCGCCGTGCCTTGCCCCGTGTCCGGTCAAGCGCACGGCGGCGGGTGGGCCTTGTACGTGCACCGCCGCATACAAAAAACCCGGTCACCGCCCGTGTGATGCATCCTTGCGCGAAATCGGTAAAACGCCCTGAACCTGTGTCCAAAGCGCTTGCAATGGGCACGGGCTGCGATAACACGTTGGGGTAAGTTTAACGCCAACGCCCAGAAACGGCAGGGCCGGATGGGCAACGCCAACACCGTGATCGACAATCCGTGCCAAGACCCCGTGCAGATTTTCGCAGTTTGAAAGGTTCTCCATGTCCGCCAAAGATTTGTCCGCCGATTTTGCCGAAGCCATAGCGCACCATCTGACCTATTCGTTGGGCAAGGACCCGGATCATGCACAGATCAGCGACTGGCGCATCGCGCTGTCGCTTGCGGTGCGCGACCGCATTGTCGATCCGTGGTTCGCCAGCACCCGCGCCACCTATGCCGGGCATCACAAAAGGGTGTATTACCTGTCGATGGAATTCCTGATCGGGCGGCTGCTTGAGGATGCGGTGGTCAACCTGGGGTTGATGGACAGCGCGGATGCCGCCTTGCGGTCCTTCGGGATGGATCTTCCGGCTGTTCTGGCCGACGAACCTGACGCGGCTCTGGGCAACGGCGGGTTGGGGCGTCTGGCGGCGTGTTTCCTTGAATCACTTTCCACCCTCGGCTGCCCCGCGTACGGCTATGGCATCCGCTATGAGCATGGGCTGTTCAAGCAGAGCTTTGAGGGGGGGGTGCAGAAAGAGGCGCCCGAAGACTGGTTGCAGCAAACCAACGTGTGGGAGTTCGAGCGCCCCGAATCCTGTTATACCATCGGTTTCGGCGGCACCGTCACCAAGGCCGGCTGGGCCCCGGCGGAAACCGTGATCGCCAGGGCGCATGACACGCCGATCATCGGCTGGGCCGGGCGCTGGGCCAACACCCTGCGCCTGTGGGAGGCTCGGCCGACCAAGCTGTTCGATCTCGACCGGTTCAATGCCGGCGATTACTATGGCGCAGCCGAGCCTGAAGCGCTGGCGCGCACCATTTCCCGCGTGCTTTACCCCGATGACAGCACCCCCGCGGGCAAGCGGCTGCGCCTGAAGCAGGAATTTTTCTTCACGGCGGCATCGCTGCGTGACATCCTGCGCCGGTTCGATTCCGAGTTTGCCGACCTGACATTGCTGCCCTCGAAAGTGGCGATTCAGCTGAACGACACGCACCCCGCCATCGCCGGCCCCGAGTTGGTGAGACTTTTGCACGACGAAAAGGGGATGGATCTGGCAACCGCGATCAAAACCGCGCGCGGCTGTCTGTCCTATACCAACCACACCCTGTTGCCCGAGGCGCTGGAACGCTGGAGCGAGGATTTGATGGGGGATCTGTTGCCGCGTCACATGCAGCTGATCGAGGCGATTGACGCTGACCACGCCAAAGCCCATCCGCAGCGCAGGATCACGCTGCGTGAAAACGGCGAGGTCAAGATGGGTGAAATCGCCTTTACCATGGCGCACAAGGTGAACGGCGTGTCGGCGCTGCACACCGGGTTGATGAAACAGACGGTGTTCAAGGAACTGCACGCGCTGCACCCCGACCGCATCGTCAACGAAACCAACGGCGTGACGCCGCGCCGCTGGGTGCTGTCGGCCAATCCGCGCCTGTCGGCGCTGATCTCGCAGGTCATCGGCACCGGTTGGATCGACGATCTGGAACAGTTGCAGGGGCTTGAGGCGCAGGTTGACGATGCCGCCTTCGTGACCGCCTATGGCGATGCGAAACGTGCCAACAAGGTGGATCTGGCGCAGTGGTTTGCCGACACCCAAGGCGTGCAGATCGACCCCGAGGCGATGTTCGACGTGCAGATCAAGCGCATCCATGAATACAAGCGCCAACATCTGAACATTCTGGAAACCATCGCGCTGTGGCAGGACATTCACGACAATCCGAACGGCAACTGGACGCCCCGGGTCAAGATATTCGGCGGCAAGGCGGCGCCGGGTTATGTGTTTGCAAAACAGATCATCCATTTGATCAATGCCGTGGGCGATGTACTGAACGCCGATCCGGTCACCTCGAAATGGCTCAAGGTGGTGTATCCTGCCAACTATAACGTCACGCTGGCCGAGAGGCTGATCCCTGCGTCCGACCTGTCGGAGCAGATTTCGACGGCGGGAAAAGAGGCCAGCGGCACCGGCAACATGAAATTTGCCCTGAATGGTGCGCTGACGGTGGGCACGCTGGATGGGGCGAATGTGGAAATCCGCGAACATGTGGGCGCCGACAACTTTTTCCTGTTCGGCATGACGGCCGAGGAGGTGGTCGCGCGCCGCGAAATCGAGGGGCACGCGGCCCAGGCGATTGCCGCCGATCCCCGGCTGGCCCGTGCTGCCAAGGCGATTCACGATGGGGTGTTCTCGCCCAAGGATCCGGGCCTGTTCCGCGCGATTACCGACAACCTGTCGGGGCCCGATTACTTTCTGGTCGCGTCGGATTTCACCGATTACTGGCGCGCCCAGCGTGCGGTTGACGCCGCCTTTGCCGACCGCGACGCCTGGATGCGGATGGCGCTGTTGAATACCGCGCGGTCGGGATGGTTTTCGTCCGATCGCACGATCCGTGGTTATATGGCCGATATCTGGGGCGCGCGGTCGGTCAACGCCGGGGTCTGACCCTGGCCTTCGGGCCCTGCCTCTGTATCGGGCCCCGACACCCGGCTGTGGAACCCGACCCCGCGGCAAAGGGTTGCCCCCTGAACAGAAACGCTTACCGTGAGTGACATGAAAACACCAAAAGCTTCCGCCAAACCCGCCAAGTCTGCCACCGCCGACACCCCGGCGGCGGCCAAGCCAAAGGCCGCCAAGTCGACCACGGCAAAAAAGACCCAGACCGAGGCGCCGACCAAGGCAAAGAGAGCAAAGGCCGCTGCCGCGTTCCCCTCGCATGGCATTACGCAAGAGATCGCGCAGGCGCTGCACGATGGCCGGCATGGCGATCCGTTTGCGTATCTTGGCCCGCACAAGCGTGGGCGCACCACCTGGCTGACTGCAGTTGACCACGGTGCCAGCACGATGGCGGCGGTGATCGGCGGCAAGGACTATCCGCTTGACCGGGTGGCGCCTGACCTGAACGTGTTCAGCGGAAAGGTGCCGTCGGGCCAGCCCTACACCCTGCGCGGCTCGGACGGCAGTCAGACATGGGACATGCAGGATCCCTATCGCTTTGGCCCGGTTATCGGCGAGATGGACGAATACCTGCTGGGCGAAGGCACCCACCAACGCATCTGGACAGTTCTTGGCGCCCATGTGATGCAGCATGAAGGCACCGAGGGCACGCATTTTGCCGTCTGGGCGCCGAACGCCCAACGGGTCAGCGTGGTGGGCGGGTTCAACCACTGGGACGGCCGGCGCCACCTGATGCGGCGGCGTGGCGCAACCGGGGTTTGGGAAATTTTCATTCCCGGGGTCGGCGACAAGGAAGTGTACAAGTACGAAATCCTGGCGCATGACGGGACACTGCTACCGCTCAAGGCCGATCCCGTGGGTTTCGGCAGCCAGCACCCCCCGGAAAACGCCAGCATGGTGCGCGACATCCGTGGATATGGCTGGCAGGATGGCCGCTGGATGAACATCCGCGCCGATCACAATGCCCGCACCGCGCCGATCAGCGTTTACGAGGTGCATCTTGGATCATGGCGGCGCCATTCCGAAGACAACAACCGGCCGCTGTCCTATGTCGAGGCGGCGGAACAACTGATCGACTATGTGGCCGACATGGGGTTCACCCATATCGAACTGATGCCGATCAGTGAATATCCCTTTGACGGCTCGTGGGGGTATCAGCCCGTGGGCCTGTTCGCCCCCACCGTCCGCCACGGCCCGCCGCATGAGTTTCGCAACCTGGTCGAGGCGGCGCATGCGAAAGACATCGGCGTCATCCTTGA
>JAACVA010000123.1:2041-7295 GCA_009992615.1 Rhodobacterales bacterium | reverse complement strand
GATCCGGTGTTGTACCACGTCATAGGTCGCATGATTGACGCCATATACGATATTGGCGGCGTTGCCATCCTTCACCGGGGCCGACACGACCACCTTTTTGACCCCCGCTTCAAAATAGGGTGCCAGCGCCGCCTCGGATTTGAACACGCCGGTACAATCAATCACCACATCCACGCCATCCAGCGGCAGAGCCGACACATCGCGTGTGCCGACGAACGGCAAACGGATGCCGTCGATGGTGACAGATCCGGCGTCATGGGCGAACTGCGCGGGCCAGCGGCCATGCACCGTGTCGAATTCCAGCAGATGCGCGTGCATTTCAGGGTCGCCCACTGCGTCATTGATCCAGGCAATCCGTGCGCCGCGTTCCAACAACGGCCTCAGGGCCAGCTTGCCAATCCGTCCCAGCCCGTTCAGCGCAAAGACAGTCATCGCGACACCCCCCCATGACGCATACACAGCTCAGAAAGCGGCGCGCGTGGACTAGGAGTCGATACAGACAAACAGATATGTCGATCAGGCATGGTGGTTATCCCGGCATAAAGGCAAACACGATGATCAAGGGATCGTCGGTTCCCTTGACCGTGCCCCTACGTCTAGCAGGATTGGTCAATCGTCCAATCCCGATCTGGTGTTGTTACCATAACTTCACAATCAACCGTGTCCCGGCGGTGCATCGGCTTGCACGGGTACTGTGAGAGACGAATCCTGCGTCGGCGCAAGGCTGTGCCAGGCGTCGTATTGCGACAGAAACACCTGTCCGGTCAGCGCCTCCAGGAAATGGGTTTTCTGCAACCCGTCCATCACCGGCCCCTTCACCTCGGACAGGTGCAGCTTGACCCCCATTTCGTCCAACAACTGGTTGATCGTCTCAAGGCTTTCCAGCGCACTGAAGTCGATCTCGTTGATCGCCGAACATTGCAGGATCACATGGCGGATCTCACCATTGCCCGCCAGACGGTCATAAACGTAGTCCTCAAGAAACCGCGCATTGGCGAAATACAGGCTTTCGTCGATGCGGATCGTCACGATCGTCGGATCGGTCAAGACCGTGTGCCGCGTTATATTGCGGAAATGTTGGGTGCCGGGCACCAACCCCACCTCGGCCACATGGGGCTGCGACGTGCGGTACAGGTGCAAGCCGACCGACAGGATCACCCCCGCCGACACGCCGGTTTCCACACCCATGCCCAGGGTGAACAGGATCGTCGCCACCACGGCGATGAAATCTTCCTTGGAATAGATCCAGCTGCGTTTCAGGATCGAGAAATCGACCAGGCTCAGCACCGCGACGATGATCGTTGCCGACAAGGTGGCGATCGGCAAAAAATAGATCAGCGGTGTCAATGCCAACGCGGCAACAGCCAACCCGACGGCAGTGAAAATTCCCGCGGCGGCGGTTTCGGCCCCGGCGTCGAAATTCACGACCGACCGGGCAAAGCCCCCGGTCACCGGATAGCCCCCGGTAAACGCCGCGCCGATATTGGCGGCGCCAAGGCCGATCAGTTCTTGATCCGGGTTGATCCTCTGGCGTTTCTTGGCGGCCAGGGTCTGCGCAACCGAAATGGACTCCACAAACCCGATGATCGAGATCAGGAAGGCCGGCAAGATCAGCAACCCGACCAGATCCGGCGAAAACGACGGCAGCGTAAGTGGCGGCAGGCCCTGCGGCACCGCACCGACGATTTTCACGCCCTGACCATCCAGGCCAAGACCCCAGACAGCCAAGGTGGTTGCCACAACGGCGGCGACCGGCCCCGCCTTTGTCGCCATGTCTGCCACGCGCGGCCCAAGGCCGAGGCTGCGCAGCAGTGGCTTCAGCCCCTTGCGCACCCAGAACAGGAACGCCGTAGCCCCGCCGCCCAGCGTCAGGGTGATCAGGTTCGTCTGGCCCAAATTCTCGCCCAGCGACAGCAGAATTTCCGGCAAGGTGTCGCCACCCCCGCCGATGCCCAGAATATGCTTGAGCTGACTGGCAGCGATCAGGAACGCGCTGGCGGTGATGAACCCCGAGATCACTGGATGCGACAGGAAATTCGCCAGGAACCCCAGCTTCAGCAGACCCAGCACCAGAAGAATTACGCCTGACAATCCCGCCAACGTCAGCGCCGCAACACCATAGCCCATTGTGCCCTGCTCGGCAATCGAACCGATGGCGGCGGCCGTCATCAACGACACGACGGCGACAGGCCCGACCGCCAAGGCGCGACTCGTGCCGAAAATCGCATACAGAATGATCGGCGCGATCGAAGCGTAAAGCCCTGCCTCGGGCGGCAACCCCGCCAACAAGGCATAGGCCAGTGATTGCGGAATAAGCATGATCGTCACGATCACTGCCGCCAACAGATCGGATGAAAACGCCTGTTTGTCATAGCTCCGGCCCCATTGCAAAATGGGCACATACCGGCCGAGCGATTTGAGTGTCATGGGATCAGACCTGCGCATGTAAATCGGCCGTCATCAAAACTGCCGGTCATTTGGATGATTTGGTGTCAGGCTGCCGAAATCTTTTCCGGCTTTGCCAGCCATTCACGTCCGCGCAACATGCCCTGCCAATAGACCGGGGGAAGTATCTTTTCTTTCAGCAACCATGCCGCGCGGCTGGGTTTGGTGCCGTCGATCAGAAACTCCGGAAAGCTGGGCAACAGCTTGCCGCCATATCCGAATTCGGCCAGCACGATCTTGCCCTTTTCCACCGTCAGCGGACACGAGCCATAGCCGTTGTATTGCGACACCGCCGAGCGGCCCCGGATGTCGGCGACGACGTTCTCGGCCACCACGGGGGCCTGCATCCGCGCCGCGGCCGCTGTCTTGGCATTGGGCGCGTTCATCACGTCGCCCAGCGACCAGATGTTGTCGAACGTCTTGTGACGCAGGGTGGACTGGTCCACGTCCACCCAACCCGCCGCGTCGGCCAAGGGCGACACGCGAATGAAATCCGGTGCTGTCTGCGGCGGGCAGACATGCATCATGTCGAATTCAACCTCGACGCGTTCCGTCGGCGTATCGGGCCTGGACACATCGAACCACGCCTTTTTGGCCGGACCATCGACCGCGACAAGATTGTGAAAGAAATTCAACGTGGCGTCGTATTTCTTCACATAATCCATCAGCGCGGGCACATATTCCTTTACGCCAAACAGCACACCGCCGGCATTCATGAACTGGATGTCGATATTCTTCAGCGCGCCATTACGGAACCAGGCATCGCCCGAAAGATACATCGCCTTTTGCGGCGCGCCGGCGCATTTGATCGGCATCGGCGGCTGGGTAAACAGCGCGCGACCCGATTTCAGACTCTTCACCAACTCCCAGGTATAGGGCGCCAGATCATAGCGGTAATTCGATGTCACACCATTGCGGCCAAGGGTTTCGGCCAGCCCTTCAACCTTGGCCCAGTCCAGCTTCAGTCCGGGCGCGACGATCAGTCGGGTATAACCCACCACGCGGCACCCGTCGAGAATGACGCTGTTGGTTTTAGGCTCGAACGCGGCGACGGCGGATTTGATCCAATGCACGCCCTTGGGCACGAGTGACCCCATGGTGCGCACCGTTTCCGCGGGGGTGAACACCCCGGCGCCGACCATCGTCCAGCCCGGTTGGTAATAATGCACATCTGCCGGGTCGATGATCGCGATGTCCAGCCCCGGCTTGCGCGACAACAGGCTGGCCGCAACGGCAATGCCAGCCGCCCCGCCGCCGACAATCACGATGTCATGACTGGCATCGGCCTTGTCGGTCGGCGTCTTGCCGCCGTTGGCGATGCGACGGGCCACGCCGGCCATGTCATAGCCCGCCGCCTTGGTTGCACCCAGAATCTCGGGCAATGGTTTTTCCCCGGCCTGCGCCAGCGACCACAGCGTGGCCGAGCGGGTTCCGGTGCGGCAATAGGCCAGAACCGGCCCCTGCATTTCCCGAAGGGCCGTGGCGAAGACGGCGGTGTCGGCATCCGAGATCATCCCGCCACTCACCGGAATATAGCGGGCATCCATCCCCACCGCCTTGGCAGCGGCTTCGATTTCCTGAAAGGTTGGCTGATCCGCGCCTTCACCATCGGGCCGGTTGCAGATGATCGCACGAAACCCCAGTTTTCGGGCGGTGGCCACGTCGTCGGGGGTGATTTGCGGGCTGGCGGAAATTTCCGCCGAAAGGGCCTTGGGATCCATGGTTTGTTTTCCTCTCGTGTTCGGGTCAGAGGCCGTTCACCGGCACTTTCAGCATCGGGCGTCCATCCTTGTCGGTGGGCATTTCACCGGCCCGCATATTCACCTGCAATGACGGAATGATCAGCCGTGGCATGGCCAGGGTCGCATCGCGCTCGGTGCGGAACTTGACGAAATCGGCCTTTGTCTTGCCCGGACCGACATGGATGTTGTGTGCCTTTTCATCACCCACCGTCGTTTCCCACTGAATGTCACGGCCGTTCGGCCCGTAATCGTGGCACATGAACAACCGCATGTCGTCGGGCAGCGACAGCACCTTATGAATACTGTCATACAGCGTGGCTGCATCACCACCGGGAAAATCGGCGCGGGCCGATCCACCGTCGGGCATGAACAGGGTATCGCCCACAAAGGCCGCGTCGCCCATCACATGCACCATGCAGGCCGGGGTGTGCCCGGGCGTGTACATCGCAAACGCCTGCATCTTGCCGATGGTATAGGTATCGCCATCCTCGAACAGGGCGTCAAACTGGCTGCCGTCGCGCTGGAATTCGGTACCTTCGTTGAAAATCTTGCCAAACGTGTCCTGCACCACCATGATCTTCGCGCCGATGCCGATCTTGCCTCCCAGCGCCGCCTGAATATAAGGCGCAGCCGACAGGTGATCGGCGTGGACATGTGTTTCGATGATCCATTCCAGCTTCAGCTCATGCTTGCGGATATGGTCGATCATCTTGTCGGCGTGGTCGTAGGTGATCCGCCCAGCGGCATAGTCGATGTCCATGACCGAATCGATCACGGCACAGGCGTCAGAGGCCGGATCCTTCACCACATAACTTATGGTATTGGTGGCCGGGTCAAAAAAGGCTTCGACCTCGGGTTTGACATCCATATTGATCGGATACTGGCTCATCACAATCTCTTTCGCTCATTCGGTTTCCGGTTCGGCGCGTCGCCGACATTGCGGCGGTGCCTGCTTACAGACACCGCCGTTAAAACGCATGGGAAGTGTAAGCCTGCATTCAAACCTTGCAGGTACGGATGCCCAGGATCGAATACATAGGACAGCTGCTCATCAGGCCCGTCACGGC
>JAACVA010000123.1:0-2033 GCA_009992615.1 Rhodobacterales bacterium | reverse complement strand
GCCCGACAATGACCGCCCCGTATTTCATGACAGCACCGTCAAACAGGGCCATCCCGCTGAACAGCGCCACAACGATCAGAACCAGCCCAACCACCAGACGCAACGTCCGGTCAAGTCCACCAACATTCTTGGTCATTCCAGTATCTCCTTCTGGGTTTCAACGGCACGATAACCGATCATCTCCGAAACGACGGTGACAAGATCACCAATCCACCGCGATCATTGCACGCGCGAAGATGCCGCAGCTTGACCTGGATCAAGCGCGGCCAGCCGCCCGATCGCTGCGGCATCCAACAGATCGATCACCCCACGCGCCTGACGCACCCATCCGCGTCGCTGGAATTCGCCCAACTGGCGCGATACGACTTCGCGCGCGGTGCCCAGTTCGGCTGCCATCTGTTGATGGGTCACTTTGATCTGGCCAGTGCCCCGGGCCAGCGCAATCAGCTTTTGCGCCAGTCGTATATCCATCCGGCCAAAGGCGATTTCCTCAATCACCAGAAAAAGGTCGGTGATCCGCGCGGAATAGGCTGTGAAGATGAAATTGCGAAACATCACCGAGCGGGAAATCAGATCATCAAAAACTTTGCGCGGAATGGCGGCGGCGCGCACGTCGGTTTCGGCGATGCCCTCGGCGGAATAGTTTTCATAGGCCAGCAGACAGGCCGTGGTCAGCACACAGCTTTGCCCGGCCTCGACACGATACAGCACGATTTCGCGGCCCGTCTCGGACAGTTGCTGCACCCGCACCCGACCCTCGAGCAGCAGCAACAGATTCTCGGGCGATTTGCCGGGGCCGAAAATCACCGTGCCTTCCGGCACATCGACAATCGCACTTTCGCGGATCAGCGTTTCCTTGACCGACGGCTCCAGCCGCGACAGCCCTTCGAACCGGGTGATCCAGTCGGTTATCATCGGGCGCCCTGCGGTTCGGTATCGGCCATGTCATCGGCCAAAGGTGAAATCCGGTCCAGAAGCTGGGCGCGGTTCGCCGAGATGTCCTGCACCGTGATGCCATCCAGCACGGCCATGAAGGCGCGGGTTGCCTCGTTCAGGGCGCGCGACAGGCGACAGATGCCGATCAGCGGGCATGTGTTGGTTTCCGGCTCGAAACATTCGACCACGGCCATGCGGCCTTCGGTCAGACGCACGACATCACCGATGACAATCTGCTCCGCCGGACGGCCCAGGCCAAACCCGCCGCCCCTGCCCCGCACCGTGCGCAGGAAACCGGCACGCCCCAGTTCATGAACGATTTTCGCCACATGGGGACGCGCCATGCCATGCACCAGCACCACATCGTCCACCCGCGACAGGGCGGGATGGCGCAACGCGGCAATCTGCAAGGTGCGCAGCGCATAGTTGGTGTAACTGGTGAGCCTCAAGGCATCCTCCGCCGATTTCAGGCATAAGATATATTTTGATTATTGCTTTTGCGCAACAACGTATCTATCTCCCGAAACGAAGCGTCGCGCCGCGATCCGGCGCAAAACCCGCGAAAGGACAGATTTATGGGACTGCATATTGGCGACACCGCCCCCGATTTCACCGCCGACACCTCGACCGGCAAGATCAGCTTTCACGACTATATCGGTGACAACTGGGTGTTCTTCTTCAGCCACCCCGGCGATTTCACGCCGGTCTGCACGACGGAAATCGGCCGCACCGCACAACTGGCCGAAGAATTCGCCAAGCGGAACGTCAAACCGCTGGGCCTGTCCACCGATGGCAAGGACGATCACCTGGCCTGGATTGCCGATGTGAACGACACCCAGAATACCACGGTCACCTTCCCGATCGTCGCCGACCCCGACAGCACCGTTGCCCGCCTTTACGAGATGATCCACCCCCACGAAAGCACGACAGCGGCTGTGCGTTCGGTGTTCATCATCGACCCGAACAAGAAAATCCGCCTGACGATGACCTATCCGATGAACGTCGGGCGCAATTTCGATGAAATCCTGCGGGTCATCGATTCGCTGCAAACGGGCGACGCAAACCGCATCGCCACACCCGCCGACTGGACACCGGGC
>JAACVA010000077.1:26708-30434 GCA_009992615.1 Rhodobacterales bacterium | reverse complement strand
TAGTATCGCGTCGCGCGCAGGGTGTCGTTGCGGGCGCGTGCAGCCGGGCAGTCTTCTTTCCAGAGACGTCCGTTCTTTCGGATCGGGATGATTGGAACGGCGTCGCGTTCGATGATGGCCTTGTGGCAGCGGCGTGTGTCGTAGGCGCCGTCGGCGGTGACCGTGCCTATCTGCTCACCTGCCGGGATCTGGCCGAGCAGGTCGGGCAGCACGGGGCTGTCGCCGTCGCGGCTGGGGGTGAATTCCACCGCTCGGATGTCGGATGTGGCCGGGTCCATGGCCAGATGGACCTTGCGCCATTGGCGTCGGCCTTGCACCCCGTGCTTGCGAGCCTGCCATTCGCCATCGCCGAGGAACTTGATCCCGGTGCTGTCGACCAGCAGGTTCAGCGGGTCGTCCGCACGGCGATACGGGACCTGGACGGCCAAGGTCTTTTGCCTGCGGCACAGCGTGGAAAAGTCCGGCACGGGCCAGTCCAGGCCGGCCAGTCCAGGCCGGCCAGGCGCAGCAGGCTGGCCACCATTCCAGCGGTCTGGCGCAACGGCAACTTGAACAGGACTTTGACCGATAAGCAGAACTGTATGGCCGCATCGGAAAACACCGCCGGACGTCCGGGTCGACCGTCACGCGGCGCGCGCCAGGTTATGTCCTTGTCGACCCAGATGAGCAGAGACCCCCGATTCCTGAGCGACGCGTTGTAGCTGGACCAGTTCGTCGTGCGATAGCGGGCGGAAGATGGCTTGCTCATGCATCACGTCTAACGCCATGGATTCGCGAAGTGAATCCTTGGTCGTCAGACTTTGCAACAACGCCCATTGGCAGCTGCGCCACTGATCGCCCGGCCACAAATCCTGGGTCTGTCCTAGCCGCAGGCCAGATGCGCCTGCACGATGGCCTGATCGCCATGCAGCCCGTTCTTGGCGATGTCACAGCCCGTAACCAAGCGAATCGCCTTTTCCGCTGCCGCCAGCACCGCCGTTTCGCTTGGCCTCCAGACGCGGTTGATGCGCATCGCCTCGGCCTTGTCACCACGTTGCCGGACCGAAAAAGTGAACCCATCCATTTCCAACTGCGTCGCCGGTTGCCCCTGAAAGGCAAGACTGGGAGAATCGCAAGCCGAAAGAGACAAGAACGCCACGACGACAGCAGATAATGGAATTGATTTCTTCATGCACGGATGCTCCTCGAAACTTCTTAAGAAAGCGTAAATTTCTTTGCCCCGACAGCGTTTATATTCATCGCATCTTTCAAAAAAGATGTGGCAAAACAGTTTCTTGGCGCCTAAGCTTTCCAAAAGGGATGAGATATGAACACAAAACTGCTCTGCATTGCCATTTGTCTGGCCCTGGCGGGTTGTGAAATGGCTGACATTTCCACGCCACCGGTCATGATTACGCCAAAATCGCCCGGTCAATCTGTTGGAATTGACGTTTATGCCGTGTCCCGTTCGCGGGGAAATCCTGTGCCACGCTTCCGGGGGCAAGAAACGGTTCAGGTGCGCACCCAAGGTCGGACCGAAGGCGGCGGTTTCAGCGAGATATCGGGCGTGTCCTGCACATTGGATGCCGGGTTGTATACAGCGGCATTTGCGACACCAGCCAATGTGATCGTGCCTGATTACGGCCCGAATTCGCCCGCATTGTTCGTGCGCTGTGTGCATTCTGATGGGCGGGCCGGCTCGGCCACTGTGAACATGTTCAATTTCACATCGCAACAGCGGGCAAATTCGGCTGTCGGCACCGGCCTGTTGGGGGCCATCGTGATTGGCGCGGTCAATGCCGCCCAGACCGATAATGACCGCGACGAATTCAAATATCCGGCAATTTTTGTGCAACTCAAAGGCAAGTGACCTTGCATCGGGGCCGCCGCGCCGCCAATGTGTGCGCCCAACAACGGAGCACACAGGATGACCGACGACACCCCCGATGATCTGGCCCGCCATGCGGTGAAGATGGCCAAGAAAAAGGCCGCCCGCGACAAGATCATGGCGACCAAGACAGGCAACAAGGGCCTGATCATCGTGCATACCGGCAAGGGCAAGGGCAAATCATCCGCCGCCTTCGGGATGATTTTCCGCTGCATCGCCCACGGCATGCAATGCGCCGTGGTGCAGTTCATCAAGGGCGGGATGAGCACGGGCGAGCGTGATCTGATCCTGCGGCACTTCACCGATACCTGCGCGTTTCACACCATGGGCGAAGGCTTTACCTGGGAAACCCAGGATAAGTCCCGCGATATGGAAATGGCTGCCGCAGCTTGGGAAAAGGCCAGGGAATTGATCCGTGATCCAGCCAACACCATGGTTTTGCTAGATGAAATCAACATCGCCCTGCGCTATGACTATCTGGACATCCACGAGGTGGTGGCGTTCCTGCGCGACGAGAAACCGGCGATGACCCATGTCGTGCTGACCGGTCGCAACGCCAAGGATGAACTGACTGATCTCGCCGATCTGGTCACCGAAATGGAGCTGGTCAAGCATCCGTTCCGCTCGGGTATCAAGGCGCAGATCGGCGTCGAATACTGATCAGCTGCGGGCGCGCCAGCGCGCCTCGACATCGCCAGCCAGCCGGGCGATGCGTTTGTCCAGCCGCGCCTGCAAATTGCCCTGCATCAGGCGCAGCGACTGCACCACAAGACGCATCGCCATGGTCTGCGGTACGAGGTCGATGGTAAATGTCAGCCGCGTGATGCTGCGCGACAACGACATCAGATCGACGGTCGCGGAAAAGGCGGTTCCGTTGCCTGCACCCGTGATTTGATAACCGGATGGGGGATCAAAGGCCGCAACCCCGGCGTCAATCGTCCATGGCCGGTTGCGATAGGTGAACTTGACTTGCCATGCGATGTTCGGCCCGGCCTGTGCGTCCTGGCCGGTGCGGATAATGTCGATACCCTGGCGCAGGGCCTGCCTCTCGAACGCGGTGAAATCACTGAGCGCCCGAAAAACGTGATCCTGCGGCGCCTCGATGTCCTTGGACGTGACAAATTTCATCGGCTTGGCCTTTGCGCTGCAATTGCATGTCAGATTTGCGCCTAATCAAGGCTGTCGGCAACCCAGTGTGACAACAGAAAGCCGGCAATCGCGCCTTTGCGGGGCGCGCGGATGCGCGGATGGTCACCGGCAAACACCTGCATCATATCTTCACGGCTCAGCCACAGCGCCTCTTCAATCTCGGTCGGGTCGGGGGTAATCGTCTCGTCCAGCGCGTCGCCTTTGCAGCCAAACATCAGCGAGGCAGGAAACGGCCACGGCTGTGACGACAGGTATTCAACCGCGCCCACCCGGATGCCCGCCTCTTCAAACACTTCGCGCCGCACCGCCGCCTCAAGGCTTTCCCCGGGCTCAACAAACCCGGCCAGCAGCGAAAACATGCCTTCGGGCCAGGCGGGCGAGCGGCCCAGCAAAACCGAATTGCCCCGCGTGATCAGCATGATGACAACCGGATCGGTGCGTGGGAAATGATGCGCATCACAGCCCGGACAATCGCGCTGCCAACCTGCCATGGTCATCACCGTTGCTGCGCCGCAGCGGGCGCAAAACCCGTGGGTGGTGTGCCAGCCCAGCACTGCCTTGGCCGTCGCCACAAGTTCGCCATCGCGCGGCGACAGGCCGGTCATCAGGCCGCGCAGTTCGGCAAAACGCAGGGCGTCGGGCAAATCAGGGTGACGCTGTTCGGAAGGATCAAAGAAATCATTGAGCGAGTCGGGCAAAACTTCGGGGTG
>JAACVA010000077.1:23616-26696 GCA_009992615.1 Rhodobacterales bacterium | reverse complement strand
ATCGACCGCAAAGCGCGGGCCGTTGTCCAGCCCAAGAAGCACCATCGGCCCGGCCTCGGCCAACACCGGATCGCCGGGGCGCAACCATCCCGGTGCCGTACCGCCGCCCACCAGCGAAAATAACGGTTTACCCCGCCAGATCGGTATCACCCCCGCCGCCGGATCGGCCTGCATCCGTGCAAGCGCCGCCGTATCGCCGCGCAGTTCCGCCGCGCGCGGCAGAGCGCCGCCGCCAAAGGTTACCGTTTCCGCCTGTTTCATGGCCTGCCCCTGATCCGCCCCAGTGTCGCAAGGTGTCAGTGCCACGGCGCGGGCGTGTGGTAAATGCACCGCCGCGCAAAAAAGCCGGGAAACAACCTAAACGTGTATTGAAGGCACCAATCATCTGTTTACCCTTGGCTGGGATAAAAAATAAATGCACCGGAAGGTTTGTCATGTTCACCTGTCATACACCGTCACATCGCCACAGGAGAGTTCCATGCCACAGCCCGCTTTGCTCCACATGACACGCCGCGCCTTTTTGTCCACCGCTGCCGCAGGCACGGCCCTTGTAATGGTGCACCCGTTTTCGGCGCGCGCCAGCGTCGGCCAGGCCCACCTGCGCCTGATGGAAACCACCGACCTGCACGTGCATGTCTTTCCCTATGACTATTACTCGGACAAGCCGGTGGATACCGTCGGCCTGGCCCGCACCGCCGCCCACATTGCCGATATTCGCGCCGAGGCGACGAACACGCTGTTGCTGGACAATGGTGATTTCCTGCAAGGCAACCCGATGGGCGACTACATCGCCTATGAACGCGGCATGAAAGAGGGCGACCTGCATCCGGTGATCGCCGCGATGAACACCCTTGGCTTTGACGCCAGCACACTTGGCAATCACGAATTCAACTATGGCCTGGATTTTCTGATGAAATCCGTGGCACGGGCGGATTTTCCGATCATCTCGGCCAATGTGGTGAAACAGCAGGGCAGTGATCCGACGCAGGACACCGCGCTGGTGCCGCCCTACGTCATTCTTGACCGTATGCTCAAGGACGGCGCCGGCCAGACGCACCCGATCAGAATCGGGCTGATCGGTTTTGTCCCGCCGCAGATCATGAACTGGGACCGCAAGCATCTGGAAGGCCGCGTGACCACCCGCGGCATCGTGGCCACCGCCCGCGCCTGGGTGCCGGTGATGCGCGAACAGGGCGCCGACATCATCGTGGCGCTGTCGCATTCGGGCATCGGCGGGGCAGACGATCAGGACGGGATGGAAAACGCCTCGACCGCACTGGCGCTGGTGCCGGGGATCGACGCGATCCTGACCGGGCATTCGCACCTGGTGTTTCCCGGCCCCGCCTATGCCGGTTTCGCGGCGGTGGATGCCGAAAAGGGAACGTTGCATGGCAAACCGGCCACGATGGGCGGATTCTGGGGCAGTCACCTGGGGGTGATCGACCTGATGCTGGAAAAGGACGGCGCGGGCTGGCGCATCGCCGCCCATGCCAGCGAAACCCGACCGATTTCGCGGCGCAACGAAGACCGCAGCATCAGCGCGTTGGTTGCCAGTGTTCCGGCGGTTCTGGCCTCGGTGCAGGGCGATCACGACGCCACGCTGGCCTATGTGCGCCGCGCAGTGGGCAAAACATCGGCACCGCTGCACAGCTATTTCGCTCTGGTGGCTGACGATCCGTCGGTGCAGATCGTCAGCCAGGCGCAGACCTGGTACATCACCCAGATGATGGCGGGCACCGAACATGCGGCCCTGCCGATCCTGTCGGCGGCGGCGCCGTTCAAGGCGGGCGGTCGTGGTGGGCCGGACTATTACACCGATGTGCCGGCGGGCAATGTGGCGATCAGAAACGTGGCCGATCTGTATCTGTACCCCAACACCGTGCGCGCGGTACGGATCACCGGCGCACAGCTCAGGGGCTGGCTGGACCGCAGCGCCGGCCTGTTCAACCAGATCACGCCGGGGGGGCAGGACCAGCCGCTGTTGAACCCCGATTTCCCCAGCTACAACTTCGACGTGATCGACGGCGTGACCTATCACATCGACCTGTCACAGCCCAGCCGATTTGACGCAAAGGGGGCCGAGCTGAACCCCGGTGCGACGCGGATCGTCGATCTGACGCACAACGGCGCGCCGGTTACCGACGACATGCAGTTCATCGTCGCCACCAACAATTACCGTGCCTCGGGGGGCGGTGATTTCCCCGGTGCAAAAGGCGATACCATCGTGTTTGAAGGCCCCGACACCAATCGCGACGTGATCGTGCGCTATATCGTCGAACAGGGCACCATCAACCCCAAGGCCGATGCCAATTGGTCGTTCGCGCCGATGCCCGGCACCAGCGTGGTGTTTGAAACCGGCCCCGGTGGTGCGGTCTATGCCGACCGCGTTCCCGGCGTAACGCTGCAACCGGCGGGCGCGGCGGAGGGCGGATTTGCCCGGTTCCGCCTGATCCTCTGACGCATCAGGGCCGGGGCGGTCAAACACCTGCCCCGGCTTCTTCTTGCCAAAAATACTCCCGTGCGGCGCGCGTCCGCGTTCAAAACCCGAACCCGCCGTAGGGCAAGAAGCGCACCTTGTCGCCCAATCGCACCTGCCCTGCCGGTTCGGCAAGTTCCACCAAGCCTTCGGCCCAGGACAGCCCCGAAATTCGCCCTGACCCTTCCGAGGCAAACACCTCAACCCCCTGCGGGCCGATCCGGGCGCGCAGGTATTCGCGCCGCCCGGCCTTTTTGGTCTTTTCGAATGCCGCCGGCACGTCAAACCCTATAGGGGCACGCCACCCGGCCCCGGCCAGCAGCCCCAGCGCAGGCCGCGCGAAGATCAGCGCACAGACCAGCGCCGCCACCGGGTTGCCCGGCAGCCCGAACACCGCAACGCCGTTCCACAGGCCCAGCGCAAGAGGCCGCCCCGGTTTCAGGGCAATGCGCCACGCCTGCATCGCCCCGGTTTCGCGCAGCAGGGCCGAAACGTGGTCTTCGTCGCCCGCCGAAGCGCCACCCGATGTCAGCACCACATCCACCGCCGCCCCGTCCAGCCGCGCCCGCAGCGCCGCGCGGTCATCGCCCACATGGCCAAGGTC
>JAACVA010000077.1:0-23610 GCA_009992615.1 Rhodobacterales bacterium | reverse complement strand
GGCACAGCCCCAACGGGCGGCAAGCGCCAGAAGCATCGGCCGGTTGGCATCATAGGTGCGCGCCGGGTCGGCCGTCGCCCCCGGCGCGCACAGCTCATCGCCGGTGGACAGGACACCCACCCGCAGCCGGGCAAACACCGCAACCTCGGCCAGCCCCACCGCCGAAAGCAGCGCCAGATCGGGCGGGCGCAACACATGGCCCTGCGGCAGGGTCAGCTTGCCCGCTGCCAGATCCTCGCCAGCGCGGCGGGTATTGGCGCCGGGCCTTGGCAAGGCGGCAAAGCCGACATGGGTTTCAGAGACGGTGCAATCCTCCTGCATCACCACGGTATCCACCCCCGGTGGCACCAGCGCGCCGGTGAGGATGCGCAGGGCCTGGCCCGGTGGCACTGTGCCAACGAACGGCGCACCGGCCGCTGACCGCCCCGCGACAAGCGGCAGCCTCTGGGCGCCCGGCAACAGCGCGCCATGGCAAAACCCGTATCCATCAACAGCCGCATTGGCACCCGGCGGATTGCCACGCAGCGCCAGGTGATCGCGGGCAAGGATACGCCCGTCGGCAGCGTGGCTCGCCACGGTTTCAGGCGCGACAACCGGGCGCAGCCGATCGCGCAACAGCGCCAGCGCCTCGTCCACCGGCGTCCAGCGCACACCGGGGGGCAAGGCAAAGCAATCGTTGGACAACCCCTGCACCCGCGTTTCTGGGGGTGCCTTGGCAGGCCTTCGGCCCTGCGCAGCATTTTGCATCCGGTCTTCATGGCCCAGACCAAGAATCCAACCTTCCTCGGCGCGGGCCTGATCGGGCACATCGCCCAGCGCCGCCGCAAGATCGCCCGCGTCCTGCATCGCCCACAGCGTTCGGGCCAGCACCCGCACCTGTGCCCGGTCGCGGATTTCGCCGGTCTCTTGTTGCGCACGCACCGCCCCGTCAATCAGCGATGGCCAGACCTCAACCAACGCGATCGAACCGTCCAGCGGCTGAAATGGCCAGACCCGGACCGCATCGACAAACCGCGCCCGCAACCGCGACAGGGCGGCCATGCCGGTGATCGCCTGGCCGCCAACTGCACCGGCGCCCCCCAGTTGCCAACAGGTAAATGCCCCCTTGGCGCAGGTTTCGGCCAAACGCCGTTCGGGAAACCCATCAAAGGTGCGGTCGTTGCCCTTGCGCGGCAGGTGCAGCACATCGGCAGCGGCGCCGTTGTACCAGAACGGCCCAACGCCGGGAAACATGCCGTTGATCTGCCCGGCCAAAGCAAATCGGTTGTTGCCCTCTGGCCGGTCGTCCAGCCGCTGCGCCAGCCAATCCCACAGCGCCAGCGGATCAGCCCGCCCCACCAGATGGGCGGCAAACCCGGCGGGATAGCCGAACGGAAAATCGAACCCCGCCAACAGTCGCCGCCCCGCCGCAATCTCGCTTTCGCACAAATCGGCCAACCAGTCGAAGGCGACCGCCCGGTTGCGCAGATAGACCGGAGGCATGACCACGCCGCCCCGACACACCGCCACCCAGATCGCATCCTTTTTCGGCGTCGGCCCCCGGTCATTGCCGCCGGACCAGTCGAGGATGGCGATGGTGTCAAACCTCACAACCCCACCTCGGCAGCGATGAAATCGGCGATTGCGGCGGTGTGATCAAGGTGGAACAGCACGCGCCCCGGCACCGCAAGCGGCGCGTCCGACGCCACGGCGCGGATCGTCGGGTCGCCCGGTGCGATCAGCGGGTGGGCGGTGGCGCTGCGCCAGGCCTCGATCTTGGGGTGGCTGTCGCGCTTCCAGCCTTCGATCAGGATCAGATCCACCGGATCCAGCCGCGCCAGCAGATCCTCAAGCGCCGGTTCGGGCGCGTCGCGCAGTTCCGACATCAGCGCCCAGCGGTTGGCCGACGACAACAGCACCTGTTGTGCCCCGGCCATGCGATGGCGGTGGCTGTCGCGGCCCTTGTGATCAATGTCAAAGCTGTGGTGCGCATGTTTCAGTGTTGAAACACGCAGGCCGCGCGCGGTGAACTCCGCCACAAGACGCACCATCAGCCCGGTCTTGCCGGCGTTCTTCCAGCCGGTGATGCCGTACACTTTCACAGCATCGCCTCGGCCTTTGCCAGATCTTCGGGGGTGTTGACGTTGAAGAACGGATCGCCCGCATCGTCAAACAGCGCGGTGGCGGCGCCGTGCCGGTCGGTCCAGTGCACGACCTTGCGCAGCCCGCCGCACAACGCCGCGCGCAGATCGTCGCGCAGGGCCACGGGCCACAGGCCGAAGGTGGGATGCAGGCCATCCGCCGTGCCGGCCAGGGCCAGCGGTGCGCCAGTGGCCAACAGGCGCGGCACCAGATCGCAGGGAAAGAACGGCGTGTCGGCGGCGGCGGTCACGATGTGTTCGGCCCCCAGAAACGCCGCCCAGTCCAACCCGGCCAGCACCCCGGCCAGCGGCCCCGCGAAACCGTCGATGCTGTCGGCCACAACGGGCAGGTGCAGCGCGGCAAATCGCGCAGGATCGCCATTGGCGTTCAGGGCAAGGCCTGCCACCTGCGGTTGCAGCCGGTCAATGACATGCGACAGGATCGTGCCGCGCCCCAACGGCAGCAACCCCTTGTCGCCACCGCCCATGCGCCGGGCCAGCCCGCCGGCCAGGATTACGCCCACAGGCTGATTCATGGTGAAACCTCCTTTGGCCAGCCGGGTGTCCGGCCGTATTCAATAGCCAGCAGCAGCGCCGCAAGCCCCAGCATCACCGCCGACACCGCCACGACCGACACCGTGACAAGCGCCGCCAACAGCACCGCCCCCCAGGCGCGGAACGCTTGGGCGTGCCGCAGCGCCGCAGGCGGACAGAGATCAGGCTGCGGTAAACCGAACAGCATGACCCGCACGCGCAATCGCCGCACCGGAAACCGCCGCGCCGCGCAGTCGCCTTCGGCACAGGGCACATCGAACGGGTGTTGGCGCGGCCAGTCCAGCCGTAGCAACAGATCGTGGGGCGCGCGGTGCATCACGTCGATCAAGGCATACCAGTGGGCACGACACACCATCAGCACCGCCATCGCCGCACACAACCCGGCCAACAGCACCCAGAACGACAAATCACCTGTCATGCGGCACCTCGCCTGCGGTCCGACCCGGTTGACGACATCCGGCGCGTGCATACCCGCCGTGCAGCGCCCGCCTCAGCCATCGCCACCGCCCTTGCGCCCCGATTTGCGCGGCTCGTCCGCCACGGCGGACAGATCGGCATCACGCACCAAACGCTCGGCCCCGGCCAGACACACGAACCGCCGCCCGCGCATCCGCCCGATCAGCGTAAGCCCGACCTGCCCGGCGATTTCGACCCCCCAGGCGGTAAACCCCGACCGCGAGGCCAGCACCGGAATACCCATCAGTGCCGTCTTGATCACCATTTCCGAGGTCAGCCGCCCGGTGGTGTACATGATCTTGTCCGCGGCATCGACACCCTCGCTCAACATCCAGCCGGCAATCTTGTCCACCGCGTTGTGGCGGCCCACATCCTCCATATACACCAAAGGCCGGTCGCGCTGGCACAGCACCGATCCATGGATCGCCCCCGCCTCAAGGTACAGCGACGGCGTGCGGTTGATCCGGTCGGCCAGCGCATAAAGCCAGGATGTGCGCACCTCGGCGGGCGGCAGGGTGATGCCCTGCACGCCCTCCATCATGTCGCCAAACACCGTGCCCACGGCGCAGCCGCTGGTGCGGGTCTTTTTCTTCAACTTTTCCTCATAGGTCGTCGTGCCATCGGTACGCACCACAACCACCTGCAATTCGTCATCGTAATCGACACCTCGGATCACCTCACCCGGCTTCAGCATCCCCTGATTGCGCAGAAACCCCAGCGCAAGATATTCGGGATAGTCGCCGATGGTCATGGCTGTGACAATCTCGGCGCCATTCAAATAAATCGTCAGCGGGCGTTCCTCGACCACCGAAATCGGGCCGACGGCACCGGTGTGATCGATCCCCGTCACCTGACGCGTCAATCCACGGCGGGCCGGATCGGGCGCAATCAGATAGGGCGCATCGGTTGGGGAATTTGGCATTTGAACCTCGGGCGCGGGATGCGTATGACGTTTGCGCATAACTTAGGGCGTTCGCATGGCAGGCTCCACACCGAAATCGGCCTATCGGCGCGGCATCCGGGATGGTGCGCCGTTCATCATTGTGCTTGCACCGTTTTCCCTGCTGTTCGGGGTGGTCGCAACCGAGGCGGGGCTGACCCTGGCCCAGATGATGGGGTTCAACGTTCTGGTGATCGCCGGCGCGGCCCAGTTCACCGCTGTGTCGCTGATGCAAGAGGGCGCGCCGATCGCCATCGTGCTGGCCACGGCGCTGGCGGTGAACCTGCGCATGGCGATGTATTCCGCCTCGCTCGTGCCGCATCTGGGGGCGGCGGCACTGTGGCAGCGCGCCATCGCGTCTTACATGAACGTCGATCAGACCTATGCGAGCAGTATTCTGGAATACGAACGCCACCCGGAGATGACGCCGGACGAAAAGATGGCCTATTTCTTTGGCATCTCGACACCGATCGTGCCCTGCTGGTTCGGCTTTGCAATTGTCGGCGCGGCGGTTGGCGCATCGATCCCACCGGCCTTTGCGCTGGATTTCGCGCTGCCCATTGCATTCATCGCCATGGTTGCCCCGGCGCTGCGCACGCTGGCCCATGTGGCGGCGGCGTTCACCTCGATGGTGATGGCGCTGACGCTGGCCTGGGTGCCGTCGGGGCTGGGCCTGCTGATCGCCGCAGGCTGTGCCATGGGCGTGGGTGCCCTCGTGGAAACCGCGATGGAGCGCCGCGCATGAGCTTTACCACAGTCGAGATCTGGGCGGTGATCGCCCTGCTGGGGCTGGGCACCTATCTGATCCGGTTTTCCTTCCTCGGACTGATCGGCAGCCGCCAGATGCCGCCCCTTGTGCTGAAACTGCTTCGCTATACCCCGGTGGCGGTGCTGCCCGGCATGGTGGCACCGCTGGTGCTGTGGCCCGCCGCCACGGGGGGCGAACCGGATTTGGCCCGTGGGCTGGCCGCGCTGGCCGCTTTCGCCGTGGGGCTGGCCACCCGCAACACGATCTGGGCGATGATCGGGGGGGCCATCGCGCTTTATACCATGCTGTTCGCGCTGGGCTGATCGGGCACGGCCTCAGCCCGCGATCATCTCGGCCTGGCGCACGATCACCTGGGCCTGGCGCATCGAGGCAATGTCAACCAGCCGCCCCTTGTACACCGCCGCGCCCTGACCGTCGCGCCGGGCTTGTTCCATGGCGGCAAGGATGTCGCGCGCCTCTTGCACCGCCTCAAGCGTCGGGGTGAACACATCATTGGCCAGCGCCACCTGTTTCGGGTGAATCGCCCATTTCCCCACCATCCCGAGTGTCGCACTGCGCAACGCCTGGGCGCGAAACCCCTCGTCGTCCGAAAAGTCACCGAACGGCCCATCCACCGGCAGCACACCATGGGTGCGACAGGCGGCAACAATGGCGGTCTGCACCCAATGCCACGGATCGGACCAGTATTTCTGCCCCTCGCGGTGCATGTAATAATTTTCCTGCGTGCCGCCGATCCCGGTGGTCTGCATCCCCATCGAGGCGGCGAAATCCGCGGCGCCGAGGCTCATCGCCTGAAGCCGGGGCGAACTGGCGGCAATTTCCTCGACATGGGCGATCCCGGCGGCGGTTTCGATGATCACCTCCAGCGCGATCCGCTTTTGCCGCATCTTTGCCGCCTCGACCGCCGTCACCAGCGCATCGACGGCATAGACATCAGCGGCGCAGCCCACCTTGGGAATCATGATCTGGTCAATCCGATCACCCGCCTGTTCCAGCAGATCCACCACGTCACGATACCAAAACGGGGTGTCCAGACCGTTGATCCGAACACTCAGATGCTTTTTCCCCCAGTCAATATCGTTGATTGCCGCAACAATGTTCTGACGTGCCTGCGCCTTGTCATCCGGCGAAACACTGTCTTCGAGATCCAGATTGATGACATCCGCCGCGCTGGCTGCCATCTTCTCAAAGATCGCGGGGCGCGATCCGGGGCCGAACAGCTGGCACCGGTTGGGGCGCGCGGGGGGGCTGGGCTGAATACGGAAGGACATGGGCGCCTCGCAACTTTGTTTCGCATGGGTTGAAATGTTGGGTATGATATTGCGCGACGGCTTGCAAGTCGCCGCAGTTCAGAGACATCTCAAGAGGTCGCTCTTGCATCGGGCAACGCTGCCGCACGATCCTACAGTTTTCCGGGCCCGCCCGAATATCCGATGACCAGTACTGAAAGTTGCAAAGTGCGGAACCGCCCGAAATGCCCGGTACATCGGGCACCCGGTCCGGAACATCCGGCACGACGTTGAAACAATCGCCGGCGCCGGTTTCTTTCTTGCCAAAATACCTCCGCCGGAGGCGCACATCAACCACAGGCACATCGCTGTGCCGTTGAAAAACGCGACGCTGTGCAAGTTTCCGGCACATAAATTGCAATTCGAGGAATATCTTGTCGAAATACGCCGCCATGACGCCAGAATCGGGACCATCTTTCGCATCTTTGCGCTATGGATGACCGACCTCAAAGAGAAGGACCGACACCATGATCCAGAAACCCTATCTGCTGTTCCTCGGCGATGCGCCCGATGCCCTGGCCGCCAAGGTGGCGCAGGGGATCAAGGACTGGAACCCCGAGGTGGCCTTGGGTCAGTTGCGTCTGCCGGGCTGCGGTGCCGACATGGGGCTGCCCGACATGACGCTGGAACAGGCCAAGGCGTCGGGCGTGAAAACCGTGGTCATCGGCGTGGCCAATCGCGGCGGGGTGATTTCCGAGGCGTGGAAGGTGGTTCTGGTCGAGGCGATCAAGAGGGGGTTTGATTTGGCCGCAGGGTTGCACAATCTTTTGCGCAACGAAAACGAATTGATTGCCGCCGCACGGATGTACGGCCCCACGCTGCACGATGTGCGCATACCCACCGTCGCCTACCCGATTGCGAACGGCAAGAAACGCGCGGGCAAACGGTGCCTGGCCATCGGCACCGATTGTTCGGTCGGCAAGATGTACACCGGCATGGCAATGGACCGGGAAATGCAGAACCGCGGGATGAAATCCACCTTCCGCCCCACCGGGCAGACCGGAATCCTGATCACCGGCGGCGGTGTGCCGCTGGACGCGGTGATCGCAGATTTCATGGCTGGCGCGGTCGAGTATCTGACCCCCGACAACGACCCCGACCATTGGGACCATATCGAAGGCCAGGGAAGCCTGTTCCACGTTTCCTACTCGGGTGTGACAATGGCGCTGATCCACGGCGGCCAGCCTGACGCGATGGTCATCTGCCACGAACCCACCCGCACACACATGCGCGGCCTGCCGGATTATCCCCTGCCCTCGCTTGAGGCGCTGCGCGACATGGCCCTGCCAATCGCCCGTATCGCCAACCCCAAGGCGCAAGTCACCGGCGTTTCGATCAACACCAAGGCGCTGGGCGAAGATGCGGCGCGGCGCCTGATCGAAGACACCGAAAAACGCATGGGCCTGCCCTGCACCGATCCCTATCGTTTCGGCACGGCCAATCTGGTCGACGCGCTGCTGGATCTGTGATGCAGCGCACCGTCACCCCCGAGACGTTTCGCCTGGCCGAAACCTTCACCATCTCGCGCGGGTCGCGTACCGAAGCGCGGGTGCTGACCGTGCGGCTGGACGATGGCACCCACACCAGCCGGGGCGAATGTGTGCCCTATGCCCGCTACGGCGAAACGCTCGAGTCGGTGACCGCGCAGATCAATGCGCTGCCCCTCGACATCAGCCGCGCCGCATTGCAACGGGCCATGGCACCGGGCGCCGGGCGCAATGCGGTGGATTGCGCGCTGTGGGATATTGAGGCCAAGCGCACCGGCAAGCGGGTGTGGCAACTGGCAGGGCTGGCCGCACCGCACCCGGAAATCACCGCCTTTACCCTGTCGCTCGACACGCCCGAAAACATGCGCGCCGCTGCCGCCCGCCATGCCCACCGGCCGCTGCTGAAGATCAAGCTGGGAACGCCAGACGACATGGCCCGGCTGGAAGCCGTGCGCGCCGGCGCCCCCAATGCCGCGATCATCGTCGATGCGAATGAGGGGTGGAGCGCCGAGGTGTATTCCGACCTCGCCCCGCATCTGTTGCGCATGGGGGTGAAGCTGGTGGAACAGCCGCTGCCCGCAGGCGCCGACGACATGCTGGCCGAAATCGCCCGCCCCCTGCCCGTCTGCGCCGACGAATCCTGCCACGACCGCGCCTCACTGCCCGATCTGGCGGGCAAATATGATGTCATCAACATCAAGCTGGACAAGACCGGCGGGTTGACCGAAGCGCTGCTGCTGCGCGCTACGGCGCTTGAACGGGGATTCGGCGTGATGGTCGGCTGCATGGTGGGCACATCGCTGGCGATGGCCCCCGCTGTCCTGCTGGCGCAAGGCGCGGCGTTCACCGATCTCGACGGCCCGCTTCTGCTGGCCGAGGACCGTGACACGCCGCTGCACTTTGACGAAAACGGCGTGCATCCGCCCGAACTTGCGCTGTGGGGATAATCCACCTCACGGCAAGGTGACTCCTCATTTCGCGCGCGGCGGCGCACCCTGCGCCCGACATCGCAACCGGAGCAGACCCCATGCGCCTGATCGCTGCCTTCATTGCCCTTCTGCTGGCCAGCCCGGCCGCGGCCTGCGGCCCCGACACCGATTGCACAGTCGGTGACCGCACCTATCGCCTGTATGTGCCGCCTGACGCGGCGGCGCCTATGGGGGCACTGCTGTTCGCCCATGGCTATCGCGGCAGCGCGGCGGGGGTCATGCGCAACGCCGCATTGCGCCGTCTGGCCGATGTCACGGGGCTGGCCCTTGTCGCGCTGGAATCGGCGGGGAACGATTGGAGCCTGGCCCACCGTCCGGCAGAACCGGGCCAGAAAGAAGCGCGCGAATACACCTATGTCGCGGCCGTGTTGGCCGATCTGGCCGACCGCGTGGCACTGGACGACAGCCGCCTTGTGATGTCGGGTTTTTCCGCCGGAGGCATGATGACCTGGGCCATCGCCTGCAACATGTCAGACCGCTTTGCCGGTTTTGTGCCGATGTCGGGCACGTTCTGGGCCCCGGTGCCTGCAACCTGTCCGGCCCCCCCGGCCAATATCGTGCATATCCACGGCACCAAAGACGGCACCGTGCCGCTGCAAGGCCGCACCATCGGCCCGGCGAGACAGGGTGACGTTGAGGAAGCGCTGGGCATGTACGCCAACAAGGGTGCCTTCACCATCGCCGCCTCGCGCCGCGCCGCGCCGGATGACACCCTGTGCCGCCGGGGCAGCAACCCCGACAACAAGCTGCTGGAATTCTGCACCTTTGCAGGCGGCCACAGCTTTTCCACCGCGCGCCTGCGCTATGGCATCGACCGCGTGCTGGGCAGCCCTTGACAGACGCGCGCCGCTGACCCAATCCGGAGCTGACCAATGCAAGGAGTGTTCCGATGACCCGTACCGTTTACCTCAACGGCGAATACATGCCCGAAGATCAGGCCAAGGTGTCGGTGTTCGACAGGGGGTTCCTGTTTGCCGACGGCGTTTACGAGGTGACATCGGTTCTGGGCGGCAAACTGCTGGATTTCGACGGCCACGCGGTGCGGCTGGCCCGGTCGCTGGGCGAACTGGGCATGGCCAACCCGATCACCAAGGACGACCTGCTTGCGGTGCACCGCGAACTGGTGCGTCTGAACGACATTGAAGATGGCCTGGTCTATCTGCAAATCACCCGCGGCGCGGCTGACCGCGATTTCGCATTTCCCGCCGAGGGCACACCGCAAACCATCGTGTTGTTCACCCAGGCCAAACCGGGCCTGGCCGACAGCCCCCTGGCGCAGACCGGCATGAAGGTGATCAGCATCGAGGACCAGCGCTGGGCGCGGCGCGACATAAAGACCGTGCAACTGCTGTACCCGTCCATGGGCAAGATGATGGCCAAGGCCGCCGGCGCACATGATGCCTGGATGGTCGAAGACGGGTTCATCACCGAAGGCACCAGCAACAACGCCTATATCGTCAAGGACGGCAAGATCATCACCCGCAACCTCGGCCATGAGATTCTGCACGGGATCACCCGCGCCGCCGTGCTGCGTTTTGCCCGCGAGGCACAGATGGAGATTGAGGAACGCCCCTTCACTTTGGACGAGGCAAAGGCAGCAGACGAAGCCTTCATCACCTCGGCGTCGATGTTCGTGATGCCCGTGGTTGAAATGGACGGCGATTCCATCGGAACCGGCGCTGTCGGCCCCGTCGCCAAACGACTGCGGGAAATCTATCTGGATGAGAGCCGCAAAATGGCAGTCTAGCAGACCATCCCGACCGTCGCTCGGATTGCAAACACAGAATTTGAGTATTTTTGGCAAGAAGAAGCCAACACGGTCACACATCATTAACCGAATCTGTTGATGCTAGGCATGCGGTACAGGCTGGAGAGCCGATGACCGCGCAAGGAGAAGTCGCCCCGCCACACTGGGTTGCCCGGTCAGGCGGGGCGCGCCCCCTTGGTTCTTCTTGCCTCAAATACTCGCGCCGCAGGCACGTCGCGCAGCGGCGTTTTTCAGTCGTGGGTTTTGACGAAGGCACCCCGTTGTTCAGCGCTGGCCTCTGTCTGGTGCTGCGCGCGCCATTGGTCGTAGGGCATTCCGTAAAAAATTTCGCGCCCTTCCTCTTTTGTCATTGCGATGCCACGGTGGTTCGCTGCCTCCTGATACCATCTGCTCAGACAGTTGCGGCAGAACCCTGTCAGGTTCATCATGTCGATATTCTGCACATCGGCGCGCTTCGCGAGGTGATCGCGCAGGCGACGAAAGGCGGCGGCTTCGAGTTCAAGCTGGGTCTGACTGTCCATTGCTGGCTCCGGTCCTTTTCGGTGGGCTCGTCGCAAGGGTGGCGACGCGGTGGCCTATCGTCAAGGCCTCGCGGTATGGCATATTTTTCATCAAATCTTTGTACTTCTAAGGCAAAGAGATGCCCATCTGCGGGGGCGAGTTGTACCGCTAACATTTTTGGGTCATAACCGCGTCGATCTTCCGCTCTGGAACTACCCTAAAAAGGAAAAGGCAGCATGAGACGCCTTCGCAATGTCAAGATCGTCGCGACGCTTGGCCCGGCTTCAAACGATTACGACACGATTCGTGCCCTGTTCGAGGCGGGCGCCGATGTTTTCCGCCTGAACATGAGCCATGGTGACCACGGCGAGATCGCGGCGCGCCATGCGATGATTCGCAAGATCGAAAATGACGTGGGCCGCCCGATCGCCATTCTGGCCGATCTTCAGGGGCCAAAGTTGCGCGTTGGGGTCTTTGCCAAGGGAGAGGAAGACCTGATCGTGGGTCAGGACTTCCGTCTCGATCTGGACAAGGCCGAAGGCGACAACACCCGCGTCTGCCTGCCCCACACCGAGATTTTCGCCGCCCTCGAACCGGGTTCGTCGCTGTTGGTCAACGATGGCAAGATCCGTCTCAAGGTCAAGGATTGCGGCGCGGATTTCGCGAATTGCGAGGTGACCGTGGGGGGTACGATTTCCAACCGCAAGGGCGTGAATGTGCCCGACGTCGTGTTGCCCCTTGCGGCGCTGTCCGAGAAGGACCGCAAGGATCTGGATTTTGTTTGCGATCTGGGTGTTGATTGGCTGGCCCTGTCGTTCGTGCAGCGGCCAGAAGACGTAATCGAGGCGCGCGATCTGACCTATGGCCGGGCCGCTATTCTGAGCAAGATCGAAAAGCCCGCCGCCGTGACGAATTTCGATGCCATCCTCAAGGTATCCGACGGCATTATGGTTGCGCGGGGCGATCTGGGGGTGGAGCTGCCGGTACAGAATGTACCCCCGATCCAGAAACGTCTTGTGCGCAAATGCCGCGCGGCGGCCAAGCCGGTGATCGTTGCCACTCAAATGCTGGAATCAATGATCGAATCGCCCATGCCGACACGCGCAGAGGTGTCGGATGTGGCCGCCGCGATTTATGAGGGCGCCGATGCCGTGATGTTGTCAGCCGAATCCGCCGCCGGGTCTTTTCCAATCGAGGCGGTGAAAACCATGAATGCCGTCGCCATCGAGGTTGAAAGCGATCCGACCTACCGCGAGGTGATCGACGCCAGCCGCGGAGGTCACAAGGAAACCGTGGCCGATGCCATCGTATCCGCCGCCAGGGAAATTGCCGAAACGACCGAGATCAAGGCAATCTGTTGTTTCACCCAGTCGGGTGCCACGGCCAGCCTGGTGGCGCGCGAACGCCCCCGTGTGCCGATCCTGGCGATGACCCATGTGGTGGGCACGGCGCGACGTTTGGTGCTGACATGGGGTTTGCACTGTGTGATCAGCGCCCCGGTTGATCGGTTCAAGGGCGCAGTCGTGGCCAGCACACGCGCCGCCGTCGCCGAGGGATTCGCGACCCGCGAAGATCTTATCGTTGTGACGGCTGGGGTTCCTTTCAACATCCCCGGCACGACGAACATCCTGCGTGTCGCGCCTTGCGATGAACGATTGATTTTCGCCGGAGATCCTGAATAGGCTGAAACGGTCAGTCAGCGGAGGCACCCAGTGGAACCCGATATCGCAATTGTGCTGGGCGTTGTCTGTCTGGCACTTGCCTTTCCGTCTCTGCTGTCCGCCTTTGCGGAATCGCGGCCGCCCCGGGTGGCGATGGTCCTCGTCGTCATCGCCGGGGTGGCGATCTATTGGGCAATCACGACGCGCCCCGGCGGCTATGCGATCAATGACATTCCGGGGGCTTTCGTGCGGGTGGTGGGCAAGTTCGCCCACTGAGATCAAGACGCAATAACGCTTGCCAGCGCCCCCACCCGCGCTTATGCAGCACACTCTGTCGCGCGACCGGCCACTGTGGCATGCCGAGTCGTGCGTAAACCGACCCGAACAACAGGAGACGGAAATGCCCAAGATGAAGACGAAAAGCAGCGCCAAGAAACGCTTCAAGGTGACCGCGACCGGCAAGATCGTTGGCGGCATGGCTGGCAAGCGCCACGGCATGATCAAACGCAGCACAAAGTTCATCCGCGATGCCCGTGGCACCCGGGTGCTGAGCGCGCCGGATCAGAAGCTGGCAAAATCTTTCATGCCCTACGCCGGTTAAGGAGACAGATCCATGTCGAGAACCAAAGGTGGAACAGTCACCCACGCCCGTCACCGCAAGGTCGTCAAAGCCGCCAAAGGCTATTATGGCGCGCGGTCGACGAATTTTCGCACCGCCACCCAAGCGGTGGACAAGGCAAACCAATACGCCACGCGCGACCGTAAGGTGCGCAAGCGCAATTTCCGCGCCTTGTGGATTCAGCGGATCAATGCGGCTGTGCGGATGCATGACGCGGCGCTGACCTACAGCCGCTTCATCAACGGCCTTTCCCTTGCCGGGATTGAGGTTGACCGCAAGGTTCTGGCTGATCTGGCCGTTCACGAACCCGACGCATTCGGCACCATCGTGACCAAAGTTCAGGCCGCCCTGGCCGCCTGAGCCGTACGTAACGCAAAATCCAAAGGTCGCCCTTCGGGGCGGCTTTATTTGCGCCGGTAAGTATCCCGTTGATCCAGATCAAATACACATATCAACTTCATTATACATCCATGATCATGGGTGTTCTTTTGAAGGATCTGAAATTGACTATGAACCGCAATCAGTTGACAGCGGCATCGCTGATTTTATCAATGATGCTAACCACGGGCTGCAATCCCCTGAGCACTGCAGACAGCGCCGTAGAATATGCCACGGGTCAGGAATATACTGCGGACGATTACAAGACCATCGGCAAGCAGATTGCCGAAGATACCACACTCAATCTTGTCCCCGGCGGCGACATGGTTCAATTCGCGGCAGCCCATGCCTGAGGTCACCAGAACCTATCTGATGGAAACGTTCCGTGCGCGCCGCGACGCAGCCATCAATCAGGCTGTTCAATCATACGGCATCGAAGCGGATGTCTTTGATGCGGAAGACGCCTATTATGATAATTATATCAGTTGCCTGGCCGGTTCGCAAAGCAGTTGCGCAAAAATCGCGGAAAAACGGAACCTGGTGCGAACCAAACGCGCGGCGCTGGCCTCGCTGGAAGAGGCTTCAAGCGGCGGGCATTCGGACTGAGCATCACATGCGGTGACGCGGGCGAAAGCCTCAAAACACTGCGCGCGCATTTGCGGCTCCGGGGCGACGCTGTTCAGCGGCATCCCTGGGCCGCTTGGCTGTTCACGGTACCACAGCGCACAGGCCAGACACCGTCGATGGCGACAAGCGCGGCGCAAACTTGCATGCAGTCGCGGAACCGGCTAGCTGACCGGGGCAACGCAAGATGGGGCCGGGGGCCGCGCATGGATGATCTGAGACTGAAATACCTGGGGTTGATCGCCGGTTCGGCTGACGAATCCGCGCTGGAAGAGGTGCGCCTCGCCGCGATCGGCAAGAAGGGCGAGGTGGCCTTGGCGATGCGCGAATTGGGCCGCATGACGCCCGAGGAACGGCAGGTTGCCGGCCCCGCCTTGAACGCGCTGAAGGATGAGATCACCTCGGCCATCGCCGCGCGCAAACAGGCGTTGGGCGACGCCGCGCTTGAAGAGCGGCTGCGCGGCGAATGGCTGGACGTGACGCTGCCGGGGCGGCGGCGCGGCGACGGCGCGGGCACGATCCACCCCGTTTCGCAGGTGTGGGAGGAAGTCACCGCGATCTTTGCCGACATGGGGTTCGCCGTGGCCGAAGGGCCGCAGGTCGAAACCGATTTCTACAACTTCGACGCGCTGAACATCCCCAGCCACCACCCTGCGCGGGGCGAGATGGACACGTTTTACATGCACCGCGCCGCCGGGGACGACCGCCCGCCGCATGTGTTGCGCACCCACACCAGCCCGGTGCAGATCCGCACGATGCAGGATCAGGGAGCGCCCCTGCGCATAATCGCCCCCGGCCGGGTCTATCGCGCCGATTACGACCAGACCCACACGCCGATGTTCCATCAGGTGGAAGGGCTGGCCATCGACAAATCCATCTCCATGGCCAACCTGAAATGGGTGCTTGAGGAATTCTTCACCGCCTATTTCGGCACCACGGTCAAGACCCGCTTCCGCGCCTCGCATTTCCCGTTCACCGAACCATCGGCCGAGGTCGACATCCAGTGTTCCTGGGTCGACGGCCAGGTGCGCGTGGGCGAAGGCGACGGCTGGCTCGAGGTGCTGGGGTCTGGCATGGTACACCCCCACGTCCTGCGCGCCGGTGGCGTGGACCCCGACCAGTGGCAGGGCTTTGCCTTCGGCATGGGCATCGACCGCATCGCCATGCTGAAATACGGCATCCCCGACCTGCGCGCGTTCTTCGATTCGGATTTGCGCTGGCTGCGGCACTATGGTTTCTCACCGCTGGCAGTGCCGACGCTGCATGGCGGAGTATGACCGCCCATGTCACATCGCGCTGCCTTGGCTTTGCTTCTGTTCGTCATCCTCGCGGCCCATATGGTTCTTTGGTCGTCGGATAAAGTGGAAGAAGCGGTAAAGCTGCGGCTCACTTTGATAAACGCCATTGGCTGGGGCATTGTCCTGATCCCGGCCTGGCTTGTCGGGAAATGGGCAGCGGCCCATCGCACCTCGGACCCATCTCGGAAGGCAGACCGATGAAATTCACCCTCTCCTGGCTCAAAACCCACCTCGACACCACCGCCACCGTGGACGAGATCGCCGAGACGCTCACCGACCTCGGCCTTGAGGTCGAAGGCGTCACCGACCCTGCCGCGCGGCTGAAGTCCTTCACGCTCGCCAAGGTCAAGACTGCCGAACAACACCCCGATGCCGACCGTCTGCGGGTCTGCGTGGTGGAAACCGACGAGGGCGACAAGCAGATCGTCTGTGGCGCGCCGAATGCGCGGGCGGGCATCACCGTGGTGCTGGCCAAGCCGGGCGATTACGTGCCGGGCATCGACGTGACCCTGTCGGTGGGCAACATCCGTGGCGTCGAGAGCCACGGCATGATGGCCAGCGAGCGCGAGCTTGAACTGTCCGACGAACACGACGGCATCATCGAATTGCCCTCGGGCGAGGTGGGCCAGAAATTCACCGACTGGCTGGCGATGAATGACCCGGCAAAGGTGGACCCGGTGATCGAGATTGCCATCACCCCCAACCGCCCCGATGCCCTGGGCGTGCGCGGCATCGCCCGCGACCTTGCGGCGCGGGGCCTTGGCACCCTCAAACCGCTGGCCATCGCCCCCGTGCCGGGCGCCTTCCCCTGCCCCGTCTCCGTCACCATCGACGCCGACACGCTGGACGGCTGCCCGCATTTCGCGGGGCGGGTGATAAGGGGGGTGAAAAACGGCCCCTCGCCCAAATGGCTGCAACAGCGGCTGCGCGCCATCGGGTTGCGCCCGATCTCGGCCTTGGTGGATATCACCAACTTCTTCACCTACGACCAGAACCGCCCGTTGCATGTGTTCGACGTGGACAAGATGCAGGGCGGGCTGCGGGTGCACCGCGCAAAGGGCGACGAAACCCTGATGGCGTTGGACGACCGCGAATATACCCTGTCGGCAGGCCAGATGGTGATTTCCGACGATTCCGAACCCGAAAGCATCGCGGGCATCATGGGCGGCGCCGCCTCGGGGTGTGGCGACGACACGGTGACCGTGTTCGTCGAATCCGCCTGGTGGGACCCGGTGACGATCGCCCACACCGGCCGCGCGCTGAAGATCAATTCCGACGCGCGGTACAGATTCGAACGCGGCGTCGATCCGGCGTTCACCCTGCCGGGACTGGAAGCGGCCACGCGGATGGTGCTGGATCTCTGCGGTGGCGAGGCATCGGAGGTGGTGCAGGCCGGCGCCGCCCCCGACCATGCCCGCGCGTATCGTTTGGACACCGACCGGGTGCAATCTTTGGTGGGTATGGCGATCGACCCCGACACACAACGCGCGACGCTGACGGCGCTGGGGTTCGCGATGCAGGGCGATATGGCCCATGTGCCCAGTTGGCGCCCCGATATGCAGGGCGAGGCCGATCTGGTCGAGGAAGTGGCGCGCATCGCGTCGCTGACCCTGCTCAAGGGTCAGCCGATGGCGCGGGCCACGGCGGGGGTGCCGAAACCGATCCTGACCCCGATGCAGAAGCGCGAACAGATGCTGCGCCGCACCATCGCCGCGCTGGGGTACAACGAATGCGTCACCTACAGCTTTGTCGACCGCGCCAGTGCCGCGCTGTTTGACGGCGGTGATGATGCGACGATGCTGGAAAACCCGATTTCGGCCGACTTGTCGCACCTGCGCCCTGCCCTGCTGCCCGGGTTGTTGCAGGCGGCACGGCGCAATCAGGCGCGCGGCATCACCGACATGGCCCTGTTCGAGGTGGGCGCGGCGTTCCATGGTGGCGAACCGGGCGAACAGCACATGCTGGCCACCGGTCTGCTGATCGGGCGCACCGGGCCAAAGGATGTGCATGGCGCATCCCGCGCCGTCGACATCTATGATGTCAAGGCCGATGCCGAGGCGGCGCTGGCCGCCATTGGCGCGCCGGCCAAGGTGCAGATCCTGCGCGGCGGCAACGCCTGGTGGCATCCCGGTCGGCATGGCACGATCTGTCTGGGGCCGAAGAAGGTGCTGGGCGTGTTCGGTGAGGTACATCCGCGCATCCTGCGCGCCATGGATGTGAAGGGCCCCGCCATGGCCTTCACGTTGTGGCCCGCCGAGGTGCCGCTGCCGCGCAACACCGGGGCGACCCGCGCGCCGCTGATCCTGTCCGACCTGCAACCGGTCGAGCGTGACTTTGCCTTTGTGGTTGATGCACGGGTCGAGGCGCTGACGCTGGTGAACGCCGCCGCCGGGGCCGACAAGGCTCTGATCTCGGAGGTGCGGGTGTTCGATCAGTTTGTCGGCGGTTCACTGGGCGAAGGGCGCAAATCCCTTGCCATCACCGTGCGCCTGCAACCGAAAGAGGCCACCCTGACCGACAAGGAGATCGAGGCGGTGTCGGCAAAGATCATCGAAAAGGTCACCAAAGCCACGGGTGGCGCGCTGCGCGGTTAGGCGGACATCGCTGCCTTTCGCGCGTCTCAGAATGCGCGGCGGGCCTTCAGCGCGGCGCTGATCGTGCCATCGTCGAGGTAATCCAACTCACCCCCGATGGGCACCCCCTGCGCCAGGCTGGTCACCGCCACGCCCAGACCTTCGACCTGTTCGGCGATGTAATGGGCGGTGGTCTGACCATCGACAGTTGCGTTCAGCGCCAGAATCACCTCGCGCACGTTTTCACGGCTCAGCCGGTCGACAAGGCGGGGGATGTGCAGGTCTTCCGGGCCGATGGCATCCAGCGCCGACAATGTGCCGCCCAGAACGTGATAGCGGCCCTTGAACATGCCGCCTCGCTCCATCGCCCAGAGATCGGCCACATCTTCCACCACGCAGATTTCACCGGTTTCCCGCCCGGGGTTGGTGCAGATCGGGCATTGATCGGCGGCGCCGATATTGCCACAAGTGACACATTCGCGCGCCGTGTCGCCCACCCGCTGCATCGCGGCGGCCAGAGGGGCGAGCAATTGCCCCCGCTTCTTGATCAGGTGCAACACCGCGCGGCGGGCAGAACGGGGGCCAAGGCCGGGCAGCCGCGCCATCAGCTCGATCAGGGTGTCGATGTCACTGGGCGCACGGCTCATACGGGGGGATCCGGAGGTGAGGGCAGGATTCGAGTATTTTGGGCAAGAAGAAAACCGACGCTTGCGCCGAGGGCAAGCCTTGGTCGGGGCCTTGATCGGGGCCTTGCACCACGCCTTGAACCGGGCAATAGATGCCTGTCAGAACGGCAGTTTCATGCCGGGGGGCAGGCCCAGACCTTCGGTCAGTTTCGACATTTCCTCTTGCGATTTCGCGGCGGCCTTTTGCTGGGCATCCTTGATCGCTGCGAGGATCAGGTCTTCGACAACCTCTTTCTCATCAGCGTTGAAAATCGACGGATCTATGTCCAGCGCGGTCAGCACGCCCTTGGCCGTCGCCGTCGCCTTGACCAACCCGGCGCCGGATTCACCGGTGACCATGGTGGTTTCAAGCTGTGCCTGCATCTCGGCCATCTTGCCTTGCATTTCCTGGGCGGCCTTCATCATCTTGCCCATATCGCCCAGTCCGGCCAATCCACCCAACCCTTTCATCATTCGTACTCTCCTTGATAAGCGTGATGTCTGACAGATACCCACGGCGGCGTCCTGTCACAAGGGCGGGTCATGCTGTTCAGGCGTCATCCTCGAATGGATCCCATTCGTCGGGCACTTCGGGCAGGGCCTGTTCCGCAGCTTGCGCGCTGAGCGCTTCGGGCGTGCGGATCTCGGTGATCTCGGCCTTGGGGAAGGCCAACAGCACCGCCTGCATCAACGGATGGGCACGCACCCGGGTTTTCAGATCATCGGTTTCGGCGTCGCGCCGCGCGGCAATGGTTTCGGCACCGCCGGTGTTCACCAGGGTAACCGCCCACCGCGCGCCGGTCCACAGTTGCAATCGCTGGGCCAGCCGCGCGGCCAGATCGCGCGGGGCGGTGTCGGTCGGCACAAACTCGATCCGGCCGGGGGCGTAGGCCGCCAGTTGCACGCAGGTTTCAACCTCGATCAACAGCTTGGCATCGCGGTTGGCGCGGATCAGCTCGACGATGGTGTCAAAGCTGGCAAACCGGGCCAGCGCCGTGTCAGGCCGGACCATAAGGGCCGGGGCGGCGCCGCTGGCGATGCGCGGGGCGATGGCCCGAGGGCCGGGAGGCGGCGGCGCAGCACCGGCACCAACACCGGCGGCCTGGGCTGTGGCCGGGTTGCCGCGTGGAGCGTCGGGCAATTTGCGCAGGATCTCTTCGGGGCTGGGCAAATCGGCCACATGGGTCAGGCGGATGATCGCCATTTCGGCGGCCATCATCGCATTGGGGGCATGGGCCACCTCTTCCAGCGCCTTCAGCAGCATTTGCCACATCCGCGTCAGCACCCGCATCGGCAACCTGTCAGCCATCATGAGGCCGCGCGCCCGTTCATCGGGGCCGATTGTCGGGTCTTCGGCGGCATCCGGTGTGATCTTGACGACACTGATCCAATGGGTGATCTCAGCCAGATCGCGCAGCACCGCCATGGGATCGGCGCCATCGGCATATTGTGCCGCCACCTCGGACAAGGCCCCCGCCGCATCGCCGCCGACGATCCGGTCGAACAGATCCAACACCCGCCCGCGGTCGGCCAGGCCCAGCATGGCGCGCACCTGATCGGCGGTGGTTTCGCCCGCACCATGGCCGATCGCCTGATCCAGCAGCGACAGCGCGTCGCGCACCGAACCCTCGGCGGCACGGGTGATCAGTGCAAGGGCATCGCGCGACACCTGCGCGCCTTCCAGACTGGCGATTTTTTCCAGATGGGCAATCATCACTTCGGGTTCGATCCGGCGCAGATCAAACCGCTGACAACGCGACAGAACGGTCACCGGCACCTTGCGGATCTCCGTCGTGGCCATGATGAATTTCGTGTGCGGCGGCGGTTCCTCAAGCGTTTTCAGAAGCGCGTTGAACGCAGCGGTGGACAGCATATGCACTTCGTCGATGATGAAGATCTTGTAGCGCCCCTCGGCCGGGCGGGTGTTGGCCATGGCGTTCAGTTCGCGCACGTTGTCCACCCCGGTGGACGAGGCGGCGTCGATCTCCAGCACATCGAAAAACCGCCCCTCGGCAATGCCGACACAGGGTTTGCACAGGCCACAAGGCGTGGTGGTTGGCCCGCCGGTGCCATCGGGGCCGATACAATTCATGCCCTTGGCGATGATCCGCGCCGTGGTGGTTTTGCCGATGCCGCGGATGCCCGTCATGATGAATGCCTGGGCAATGCGATCAGCCTTGAACGCGTTGCTCAGGGTGCGCACCATCGCATCCTGGCCGATCAGATCGGCAAAGGTTGCGGGGCGGTACTTGCGCGCAAGCACGACATAGGCAGGGGCATCGGACATCGGGCCTCGGGGGATTCGGCGGCGGATCTGCTGTTGCAGTCTAGGGCGGGGCAGCGGCGGCGTAAACGGTGGGCTGTCCGAACAGCGATCAGCGGGACTGCCCATCGTCGTCCTTGTAAGGGCGTCTTGGCTTGGCCGTGCGGTATTGTTTCTGCAACGACCGGTCACGCCGGCGGCTTTCATTCAGACTGTTTGAATTCTGTGCCTCTTCGCCGGTCAGTTTTTGCCAGCGCACCAGCCTTTCGGCCTGAACGTCACCCCGCGCGATGGCGGCCTGCACCGCACAGCCCGGCTCGGCCGCGTGGGCGCAATCGTTGAACCGGCACTGCGCCGCAAGCTCCACCAGATCGGAAAACACCACACCGATCCCGTCGGACACGTCTGACAGCCGGATCGCCCGCATCCCCGGCGTATCGACCAGCCAACTGCCGCCCCTCGCCGGAAACAACCCGCGCGCCGTGGTGGTGTGACGGCCCCGCGCATCGTCTTCGCGGATCGCCTGCGTCGCTTCGCCACGGGCGGTCAGCGCGTTCAGCAGCGTCGTCTTGCCCACCCCCGAACTGCCCACCAGCGCCCCGGTGCGCCCATGCCGCAACCACCGCGTCATGACATCGACCGCCGCCGGATCCGTTGCGTTCAGCGCCTCGACCGGCACATCGCGGGCCAGCGCGCGGGCCTGCGCCAGATAGTCGGCAGTATCCGCCATATCGGCCTTGGTCAGCAGGATAACCGGTGCCACCCCGGCCTCGGCGGCCAGCACCAGATAGCGTTCCAGCCGCGCCGCGTTGAAATCGGCATTGCACGAGGTGACAATGAACAGCGTGTCGATATTGGCGGCAATCAACTGTACGTCGCGCCCGGTGCCTGCCGCGCGGCGCTGCAACAGCGAATGACGTTCGAGGCGGCGTGTGACCCGTCCGGTCGCCGCGTCCGTCAGCACCCAGTCGCCCACGGCATAGTCGCCCGTACTGTCCGCGCTGGGCGGGATCAAGGGATGGGCGCCATCCGGCCCCAGCCCGATCAGGGAATCGCGCGTGACGGCTGTCACACGCAACGGCGTGAACCGTGCCGCATCGTCACTGTCCAGTTGCGATGCAAAGTGCGCCGACCATCCGAGATCGGTCAGTGTCAGATCAGCATCGGTCATGAAGGCCCCCTTGGAACCCGACAGGCCCGGCCCTGCGGCGATCTGTGGCGGGGCGGATCAACGCGGGGCAATGGCACAATGAGACACCCGGCACAAACGAGGGATACACGTCTGGGTCACCTTCCTGTTGCACAGCGGGTCACGCGGATGTCTGCCCAGGGTCACGGATCAGGCAACCTTTGCCATGCTGCGCAGATCCCTCAGCACGTCGGCGGCAATCCCGAAGGATCTGACCCGTGCGGCGTGATCGTGAATCATCCCCGTCACCAAAAGCTCGTCTGGCTGATACCGCTCGACAAGATCGCCAAGCTGTTGTCGGATTGTCTCTGCCGAACCGGTCGCCGAACAGGCCAGCGCGCGCATCACCTGTGCCAGCACCGGCGCCGGAACCTGCGACGCCAGATCATCGGTAGGACGAGGCAGCTTGCCCGGATTTCCGGTGCGAAGTCTTGCAAAGGCAAGAACCTGGGATGACCGCAGATATTCCGCCTCGGCATCGGTTTTTGCGGCGCAGACGCCGGCGGCCATCATCGCATAGGGGCGGGCAAGCGTGCGGGACGGACGGAACATCGACCGATAGACCGACAGCGCCTCTTCCAGCATATCCGGCGCAAAATGCGAGGCGAAAGCATAGGGCAGGCCAAGGAAGGCGGCCAGTTGCGCGCCATACAGGCTTGACCCGAGAATCCAGACCGGAACCCGTGTGCCGGCCCCCGGAATGGCCTGGACCGCGCCCCGCGGGCTGTCGCCGAAATAACCGATCAGCTCCTGCACGTCCTGGGGAAAGCTGTCATCGGGGGCCATGTGCCGGCGCAGTGCCCGCGCCGTCGCCATGTCGGTTCCGGGCGCGCGCCCCAGTCCCAGGTCAATCCGGTCGGGAAAAAGCGTGGCCAGCGTCCCGAACTGTTCGGCCACGACAAGCGGGGCGTGATTGGGCAGCATGATTCCGCCCGCACCGATGCGCATGGTCTGCGTCGCCGCCGCGACATGGCCGATGACAATCGCCGTCGCTGCGCTGGCGATGCCGGGCATGTTGTGATGTTCGGCCAGCCAAAAACGGTGATACCCGGCCTGTTCCGCAGCACGGGCGAGATCGGCCGTATTGGCCAGCGCATCGGCGGCGGTCTTGCCCTCGGGGATGGGCGACAGATCGAGCAGCGAAAACTCTTGCATGGGACACTCCTTGTCACCTCATGTAGGCATCCGAACCGCCTGCGCCAAGCAAACCTGTTGCCCGATCCGCGTTACGCTCAAACAAGCGCCCCCCTTGGCCGCTGTGAAAAGGCGCGCGTGATGAGCGCCGCGTCAACCGCCCAGCACGTCCCGCCAGCTGTGCCGTGGCGCGAAGCCCAAAAGCCGCTTGGCCTTGTCGATGGCGTAAAAGGTTTCGGTTTCGCCCATTTCGCGCTTGACCGGCACCCCGGCATAATAACGTGCGCGCACTTCGGCATTGCTCAGCGATACCGACAGATCGTCATTGGCGA
>JAACVA010000335.1 GCA_009992615.1 Rhodobacterales bacterium | reverse complement strand
CCTGCAATGGGATATCGACCGGGTCGGGCGGGATTTCCCCGAGGTCAGGCTGACGGCGACCAAGGAGATGATGGTGTAGGGAGGGGGGAAGCGCCTTGCGCTGCGATCCTGCAGAAGTAAAACACGGTCAATTTACCTGCCGTTAACTTACACGGGAACAGAATGTGCCCTAGATCTGACACATGAATCATGGACAATCAGGAAACTTCCGTTGCAAGATCGTCACTACGAAGTGGAGGATGAACAACATGACTGCGCTCGCGAATCGCGACAACGCCAAGCTGCGCGCGAAGCATCGGTCTTTTGACATGCGGGCTTCGAGCAGCCCGATGTTCAACCGGCAAGTCACCATCGACCCATGTGACGTAGAGGACGCTTGGGAGCAGCTCTCAGTGAATACGGCAGTCATCGAATTCCAGGAACTACCCGTTCGCCTGCACCGATCGCTGGTGAAGGCGATTCGTCGCGGCTTTGGCGGAACTGCGAAACCTTGACCGAAGAAAATGACAAGATTCCGCCAAGACACGGAGAAATCCTTCCGCCTGAGGATGAAAAAGCGAAAGCTGAAAGCGCTGGGTTGAGTCAAACTTGGCTGGCGCAGGTCAACAACTACACGCACCGCCCTGACCTACTCATCGCAGAGATTGAGAAACACGATCCCGGCTTTGTGAAGCGCATGAACGAAGCCGCAGAGAAAGAAAGCGAAGAACTTCGCTCTGCACGTTTTGCATTTGGTAAAAACCAAGCATACGCGTCACTCGTTGTGTCGGTCATTTCTGCAATGGCGCTACTGGGTGCGGTATTCTATGCTTTTTCCCTTGGAGCAGCAGGCATGGGCAACTTGCTCGCATTGGGTGCTTTTTACGCGATTACGCAGGGCGGAACGCGGGGCTTTTCTCGTCTCGTCGAAGCAGTTTCTGAGCTGATCGGTCGAGGAAAGAGCGATAAGACAAAAGAGTAGCGTTGAAGCGTTTGATTTAAGTGCATGCCCGACTTCCCCTGCCCCACCAGCCGCCCAAACTCCTTTATCGCGAACCGGTCCGTCATCCCCGCCACATAATCCAGCACGACGCGGGCCAGCGCGGTCTCATCCCCTGCCGCCGCGACATCGCCCTGCCAGTCGGCGGGCAGCAAGTCGGGGTGAGCGAGGTAGAGCGGAAAGAGCGCGTTGATCATGCCTACCACCAAGGAGATGATGGTGTAGCAAACGCGCCGCGCGCGCAACCGGGCGGGTTTGGCAACCG
>JAACVA010000122.1 GCA_009992615.1 Rhodobacterales bacterium | reverse complement strand
ACTGGCCCACCAGCCGCGCACGGGTGCCATCGGCCCCCGATCCGCCGTCAAAGCGTTGGTCCAGAACCTCGAACCGGCCGACAACCGCGCCAGACCGCCCGAAACTGGCGCTGTGGCTCAGGTACAGCCCGGCGCGCGTGTGATCGCGGCCACCTGCCACGATCTTGCGCGTCAGCGAAAGGCCCAAATCGTTCACCCGATCACAGTCGCCCAGCCATTCCAGCCCCGCCTCGCCCAAGGCGCCGCGAAATCGACGTCGAGTTTCACCTCGCCGATGAGCGTTCCGTCGTTGTCAACGCCCACGGCATCCAGCCGGGTCGCGCCGGTATAGCTGGCCGGGCTAAACCCGCCGCCAGCGCCACCGCCACTTCCGCTTCCAAGGCAGCCCGATTTCCAAGACAGCCCGATACCGCTGTCAGCGCCGGCGCCGCAATGCTCGATCGCATTGTCGACGCGTTGATCCTCATCGTCAGTATCGTAAGCCCCTCTTTGTTCTTCGAAATGAATTTTACACTTCCGTCGAATGCATTCTTTAAGAAACGAAACCGCTCCTGATCGTGATGTCGGCCGGCACGGGACGAAAATTCCTGAGATAACCACTATGGGTATGGAAACGATTGAAAAGTTTTTACCGTCGATCAAGAGAATTTTTCCTGAAAATAAATAAAAATCCTGGCCGCCGGTCGCCCCCTGCCCGAACAGCCACCTGTGCAATGGACAACGCGCCGCCTGTCGCCTATTGCAAAGGCATCCGCCGCCTTGATGGAAGAACGCGCCATGACACCGCAACTCGCCTCTGAAAAAGCCGCCGAAATCTGCCGTCTTGCCCCTGTGGTGCCGGTCCTGGTGATTGACGATGCTGCCTTGGCCTTCGGGCTGGCCAGCGCCCTGGTCAAGGGCGGCCTGCCCGCGTTGGAGGTCACGTTGCGCACCCCCGCCGCGCTGGATGCGATCCGCGAAATGGCGCGGGTGCCGGGCGGGGTTGTCGGCGCGGGCACGTTGCTGACCCCGGCAGATGTGCAGGCGGCGGTGGATGCGGGGGCCACCTTTGGGGTTTCACCCGGTGCCACCGACCGGTTGCTGGACGCCTGCGAAGAAGCGGGGCTGCCGCTGTTGCCCGGGGCCGCCACCGCGACCGAGGCGATGGCCCTGCTGGAGCGTGGCTATACCACCCAGAAATTCTTTCCGGCCGAGGCAAGTGGTGGCGCCGCCGCGTTGAAGGCCATCGGCGGACCGATCCCACAGGTCAAATTCTGCCCTACCGGCGGCGTCACGTTGAAAAACGCGCGCGATTATCTGGCCCTGTCCAACACGCTGTGCGTCGGTGGCAGCTGGGTCGCGCCGCCCGCCATGGTGGCGGCACGGGACTGGGCCGGGATCGAGGCGTTGGCGCGCGAGGCGGCGGCGCTGACGGGCTAATCCCGGTCGTCAAACCGGGCCGCGCGCCCACCACGCCGCCCGACCAACGGGGCGTCCATCAAACCTTGCCGCAGAACCGCGTTCATCGGGTGGCCGGGATTGTCTGCCTGATACTGCGCCAGAACTTCGGGGATGACGGTTTGCATGTCCGCACCCAAAGGCAGAGACAGCGCCCAATCAAGAAAGATCGACCGACATTCGCTTGGGCCAATGCCGGCGATCCTGTAACTTTCACGCATTAGCCCCTTGGGATCGGTCCGGGTGGTGTTCATCGGGCATCCTGTGTGAATAGAACGCTAGGGACTTGCGCTTGTCTTGCCAAGCAGGTCGGTGATGCAGCCGGCTGCGGTTTCGGCCATGTCGCCTACCTCGATCACCAGCGCATCAAGATCAACACAGCCCGTGCCGCGCAACAACAGGGCAATGCCCCCCGCGCCCAGTTTGTCCAGCGGCAACGGTCCGGGCGCCAGTAGCCGACCAGCTGCATGCAGCGCCCAAAGACGCGCCTGGATGGCAATCAGGGTGTCACCCGTGGCGCCGCCGATCACGCCCGCCGCCACCCCGGCGCGCAGTTGCGCAGCCACATCTGCGGTTTCCACCCCGGCCAACAGGGCACAGGCGGCGGCGACAAGTTCGATGTCCTGCAAACGCCCGGCCCCGGCGCGCGCGTCCAGCGGGCCACTGGGCGAGCGCGCGGCAGCCAAGCGCGCGCGCATGTCGGCCACATCACCCCAGACCCTGACCGCCCCGCGGTCTCGGGCCAGCAACGTGCGGCGGAACGCCTCGACATCGGCGCAGAGGCCGGTATCGCCCGCCACCGCGCGGGCCCGGGTCAGGGCCAGATGTTCCCATGTCCACGCCTCGGTCTGCTGATATTCGATAAAGGCCGACAGGGCGGTGGCCACCGGCCCCTGCCGTCCCGACGGACGCAGCCGCATATCGACCTCGTACAACTGGCCCTCGGCCATCGGGGCAGACAGAGCAGTGACCAACGCCTGGGTCAGCCGCGCGAAATAGGGCCGCGACGCCAGCGGGCGGAGGCCATCCGATGCCTCTTGCCCCTGAGGATCGTAGATCACGATCAAATCCAGGTCGGACCCGGCATTCAGCCGCCGCGCCCCAAGCGACCCCATGCCCAGCACCATCGCCCCGCGCCCCGGCGGCGTGCCGTGTTTGACCGCGAACTGATCCACCACCAGCGGGAACACCGCACCCAAAACCGCACCGGCCACATCGCCGTACTGCGCGCCCGCTTCGTCGGCGCCGATCAGATCGCGCAGCAGGTGCACACCGATGCGGAACTTCCACTCTTTCGCCCAAGAGCGCAGCAGATCAAGCCGCGCCTCGTAATCCGCCGCTTCGGTCAGCCGCGACGCCAGATCATCGGCCAACCCCGCCTGCCCCGGCCAGGGCGCAAAGAACCCGCCGCCCAGCACCGCATCCAGCACCGAGGCATTGCGCGCCAGATAGGCTGCCAGATCGGGCGCGGTATCGGCGATATCGACCACCAGGTCGATCAGATGCGGATTGGCCTCGAACAGCGCGAACAACTGTACCCCGGCGGGCAAGCCGCGCAAAAACCCGTCAAGGTGCAGCAAGGCCTGATCGGGGTTTGCGCTGTTTTCCAGACGGCGCAGCAGATCGGGGCGCAGGCGCTCAAAAATTTCTTGCGCGCGCGATGATCGCAGGGCCGCATAGCCGCGCCAGCGCGCCACGATCTCGACCTGGGACGGTGTCATGTCCGGGGCGCGGGTGGGCGCCGCGGGGGCGAAGAATTCTTCCGACATGTCCGAAACCCGCGTCAGCCGTGCCATCAGTTCGGCGCGCAGATCGTCCACGTCACGGTCCATGAAGGCGGCAAGGCGCGCAAACCCTTCGGCGGTCTGGGGCAGATCGTGGGTCTGGGCATCGGCAATCATTTGCAGGCGGTGTTCCACCTCGCGGTGGGCGCGATAGTCGGCGGTCAGGGTTTCGGCCACATCACGCGGCACCCAACCGGCCCGCACCAGCCGTTTCAACCCTTCCAGCGTGCCGCGCACCCGCAGCGACGGATCGCGTCCCCCGGCGATGATCTGCCGGGTCTGGGTGAAAAACTCGATCTCGCGGATGCCGCCACGGCCCAGCTTCATGTTGTGGCCTTCAAGGGCAAGCGCCCCACCCAGCCCTTTGTGATCGCGGATCCGCAGGCGCATGTCATGGGCATCGCGGATCGCCGCGAAATCCAGGTGGCGCCGCCAGACGAATGGCCGCAGCCGTTCGAGATAGCGCGCGCCCGCCGCCACATCGCCCGCGCAGGGCCGCGCCTTGATATGTGCCGCCCGTTCCCAGGTGCGGCCAAGGCTTTCATAATACCGCTCGGCCGCCTCCATGCTCAACGCGACGGCGGTGACCGACGGATCGGGGCGCAGGCGCAGATCGGTGCGAAACACATAGCCTTCGGCTGTGCCTTGGGACAACAGGGTTGCCATCGCACGGGTGGCCCGCACGAAACCGGGCCGCGCCTCGAGAAAATCGTCTGGGTCAAAGCGCGATTCGTCGATCAGGCAGATCAGGTCGATGTCCGAGGAATAGTTCAGTTCATGCGCGCCCATCTTGCCCATGGCCAGGGCGCACAGCCCCCCCGCCACCGTCAGATCGGCCTCGGCCATGCCGGGCAGCTTGCCACGCGCGAATTGTTGCGCAACACAGGCCCGCAGCGCGCGATCGGTGGCCAGATCGGCAAACCGCGTCAGGGCGTCGGTCACCTGTTCCAGCGTCCAGATGCCCCCCAGATCGGCCAGGGCGATCAGCAGAGCGGCGCGGCGTTTTGCCTGTCGCAGACCATTGGCCAGATCATCCTCGGACAGCGCCTTGACCGCGGCCAGCACAGCGGCAAATCCGGTATCGGCGTTCAGCGTCAGGGCCGTGCGCAGCCAATCGGCCTCGCGCGCCATCAGGCCATGCAGATAGGGGCTGCATCCGGCTGTTCCGTGCAACAGGGCACGCAATTCGGGCGAAAGGTCGGCGAACGGCGCAACCGCATCATCGGCGCGGGGCCGATCGAAAGGGCGCGGTGTGCGGGTCAGGCGGGCGGCAAAGCTCATGGTGTGACGCGGGGCCATGGCGGCGGCGCGGTCAAGCGTTGCGGTGCGGGTGACCAGAGACACGGCGCAGATGAAACATGTAAATTTGTTTTACATTGCACCTTGAAGCAGGGCCGCCCCATGCCGATCTTGGTGATGTGAAGGCCATTCACATAAACCCTTGCCACAGAACGGAGACCCCGATGAGCACCTATGCCGAGACCCCCACACCGCGCCTGTCGTGGTTGGCCCGCGCCGAAACCTGGCTGGACGAAAAGGGTAAGTTTGCCTGGATCGCCGCAATGGTGCTGGGCATGATCTTTTTCTGGCCTGTCGGACTGGCCATTCTCGCCTATATGATCTGGAGCAAACGCATGTTCAGCAAATCCTGTGCCAACCGGCGCATCCACACCCCGATGGCGCACTTCTCAAGCTCGGGCAACTCGGCCTTCGATGCCTACAAGGCCGATACCCTGCGCCGGCTCGAAGAAGAACAGACCGCATTCCAGGACTTTCTGCAACGCCTGCGCGATGCCAAGGACAAGGCCGAGTTCGACCAGTTCATGGACGACCGCGCCGGGCGCACCGACAAGCGCGATTCAACCCCGATCGAAGTTTGACCGCCACGCACCCTGGCCTGCCCATCGTGGCGGGCCAAGCTGCGTTCCTGCCCTCCGTTGACCCAGTTGACCAAAGGATCCGCGATGCGATTTGATGATCTGCGCCCGCCCCTTGCCGATGCTGCCCGCCCCCATTGGGGCCTTCCTGACCCCGACACCCAAGAGGCATTCTATGTCGGCGTGCCAACAAAGCGGCTGCTGGCCTGGCTGATCGACATCGTGCTGATCGCCGCGCTGACGCTGCTGACCATTCCGCTGACCCTGTTCATCGGGCTGTTCTTCGTGCCGCTGATCTTTGCCGTGCTCAGCTTCATGTACCGGGTGATCAGCCTGGCCAACTGGTCGGCCACGCCGGGGATGCGGCTGATGGCGGTCGAGCTGCGCACGGCGCAAGGCACGCGGTTAGATTTGTCTGCGGCGTTCCTGCACACCTTGGGATACGCGGTTTCGATGGCGGTGTTTCCGCTGCAACTGGTCTCGATCGTGCTGATGCTGACCAGCGCGCGAGGTCAGGGCCTGATAGACCTTGGGCTGGGGTGTGCGGCGATCAATCGCGCGGCAACATAAAGGCATGTCCAAGGGGCTTGGCGGATGGCAAAACGCTTGCTAACGTGACGGAAACATCACAGCCGGACATTCATGCGCCACACCCTGCCCATCGCCCCGCAATTCTATGTGACGGCTCCTCAGCCCTGTCCCTATCTGGAGGGGCGGATGGAACGTAAGCTGTTCACCGCATTGCAGGGAGAATATGCCGAAACCCTGAACGACGCGCTGTCGCAACAGGGGTTTCGCCGGTCACAGAACGTGCTTTACCGTCCGTCCTGCGCCGAATGTTCGGCCTGCCTTTCGGCGCGGATCAGGGTGGCGGATTTCAAGCCGACGCGCACCCAATCCAAGGTGCTGCGCCGCAACGCCGACCTGCGCCGCACAGCCAATTCGCCCTGGGCCACCGAAGATCAATTTGCGCTGTTTCGCCGGTATCTCGACAGCCGCCACGCCACTGGCGGTATGGCCGACATGGACATATTCGAATTCGCGGCGATGATCGAGGAAACACCGATCCGCAGCCGGGTGATCGAATATACACGCCCCACCGCAAATCCGCGCCGCCGCGATCTGACGGCTGTATGCCTGACCGATGTTTTGGCCGATGGATTGTCGATGGTCTATTCGTTTTACGACCCGGACCAACCCACGGCCAGCCTGGGCACTCATATCATCCTCGACCATATCGACATCGCGCGCGAAGCGGGCCTGCCCTTTGTCTATCTTGGCTACTGGGTGCCCGGCAGCCCCAAGATGGGGTACAAGGCGAAATTTTCTGCGCTTGAGGTATACAGCCGGGGCAAGTGGCAAACGCTGCGCGACCCGGCAGACTTTTCCGCTGAACTGCACCCGTTGTCCACCGATCCCATCGCCGAACAGGTAGCACAGATCAGCCTGCCCGACACCCGCCCCACTACCTGACTGGCGTGGCGCGCCGGGCAGGTGGTGTGTTTTGAGTATTTTTGCAAAGAAGAAACACTGGCCCGGATCCCCGGCCATCGGTAGCGTGGGTCGGGGTCGGACGTGGCATGGAACGGGGCGGCGCAAACCACGCCACCCCTCAAGTGCCTGGTGACGGTGTCAGCGGCCGATCAAATCGGGAATGATGGTGACCACCCCCGGGAACAACGACAGCAGTATCAATGCACCCACCTGGATCAGCACAAAGGGAATTACACCACGATAGATGTGGCCGGTTGTCACGCCGGCCGGGGCAACGCCGCGCAAATAGAACAGCGCAAATCCGAAGGGCGGTGTCAGGAACGAGGTTTGCAGGTTCACCGCGATCATGATCGTTACCCATTTCGGATCCATCGTGCCCCCGTAAATTACCGGCCCGACGATCGGAACGACGATGTAGATAATCTCGAGGAAATCAAGAACAAACCCAAGTAGGAACAAAACCAGCATGACCAGAAGGAAAACTTGCCATTCATTGTCGAAGCTGCGGAGAAAATCCTGGATGTAATGTTCACCGCCAAACGAGATGACAACGAGGTTCAGCAATTGCGAGCCGATCAGGATGGTAAACACCATGCTGGTCACCTTTGCGGTTTCGCGCACCACCGGCGGCAGCACTCCTCCGGCAAACAAAACCCAGCAAGAATACAGCAAGCCAAACATTGCAAACAGATAGGCGGCCTGCGCGACGACAAAGGCGATGGCATTTTCCGCCGAAACCACATCCTGATGCACGCGCAGGTCAAAGTTGATGCCAACCAGCAGCATGATGACCAGCGCGAATGACGCCAGGATCACCATCCTCCCGGTTCCGCCGTCATCCCTGCGTTTGCGATAAGCCGCCAGCATCAGAGCAC
>JAACVA010000121.1:1201-7490 GCA_009992615.1 Rhodobacterales bacterium | reverse complement strand
GTCAGGATTTACAAGGTCTCTCAACATCATTGCAGGATTGGCGCCGTCTGAAAATATCCAGAGGCTTGCGCTTGATGCGGCGAAATCATTCACACGCGTTCTAAACCTGAAACAGGGAAGCGAACTCACACCTGAGACTATGCGGGTGGCGCTTATTTCATCGTCTGATTTGGTTCGTACAATCAGGTTGATTGCGGAATCTGGTATATCAGAAGAAACCCGGCGTCTGGCACTGGCCGGAAATTCAGAATTGACGCGAACGGTCAACGTCGCCCTTGGCAGCAAGGTTGACCAAGTTGCCATGAGGCTCGCACTTGGCAACCTTGGATCATACGCCGTGGCAATCGAGGCGGCTGTTTCCCTGCGCAGTACAGACGCAGCCAAGCGGATCATATTTTCCCAAGCTGGCACATATGCGGCAAGTATCACGGCAGCCATAAGTAGCGAAATGCCGGTGGCTGCGCGACGGATACTGTTGGATCAGCAAGGCCAATTCACAACAAATATAACCGGAATTCTGGTGCAGGATATGCCGGACGCAACCCGCAGGCTTTTGATTGACGCCAATACTGAGGGACTACGGGCAATCACAATAGCGGCGACGATGGCCGATGGGATGCAACCCGAGGCAATAGAGGCATTGCGTGCTTCCGGGACTTCCGTGCTCAGAAATATCGTGGCGTTTGTTAATCCGTCAAATATCAGCGCCAATGGTCTATTGTTCCTTCGTCAGCTTAGTGACGGCGTGGCAACAACTGTCGGGCGCACGATAGACGGCAAAGTGACATTGGCAACCCTTACGGCAAATGACCAGATGCTTCTGAACATCGAGCCGGGTACTATCGACAGGATTGTTGCGGGGCAGGTACTGGTTGGTCCTATGACTGAATCGCAGCGCCGCATTTTGTTCGCAGAACCAGGCAATATCATTAGAGTAATGAGTGCTTGGGTATCGTTTTCTGTCGCATTGGGGCACGAGCAAAAGAAATTCCTGATGTCCGATGGCGGAATCTTTACGCGGATCATGCGGGCTTGGGTGTCATTTCCAAATCTTGGCGATAATCAGCGTCGGTTTCTCAACTCGGATGATGGCTTCATTACCAAGATCATGCGGGCTTGGGTTTCTTTTTCCAGCGGGTTGTCCGACGACCAGCGCCAATTCCTCAATTCGGATGATGGCGCGATAACCAAGATCATGCGGTCGTTTGTGTCTCTGCAAGATTTTAACCCTGATAAGCTATCAATGCTTCGAGCGGGTGACAAAACCTTTACAAAAGTGCTTAGGGCAAAGTCTTGGTTTGATGGGTTCGGAAAAGACAAGTTCAAAATGCTTCGCGCAGAAACCGAAACTATATCCAAAACCATTCGTGGCGCTGTAGATATATCCAACCTTGGCCCGCGCCAGACATCTATGCTTGATGCAATCACCGGTTCAACGGCTGGCAAAATTACTCTAGGCGGATCATTCATATTCAACCCAGCGGCGTCCTTCACATCTTGGTTTGGCTCTACCACGCGAGAGAATATCACATCGCCAATCACCGGGTTGCGAGGGAACCTTACTGATCTTGCCAACACAATCAGAGAAGATATTGCCTCGCGTGAGGCCGATCAAGCAAGGGCAGCACAGGTCGCATTGTTGCAATCTAACCTTGCAGGAATTGCAAGCAACAGGGGGCGTGTAGTTGCCAGCGCGTCCTCTATTGTGGACCAAATAAAATCACTTGAGGAATCAACCGGGGTTGACCTTAGAAATGGCGCTAACGACGCGATATTGAACGTAGATCAAATGGGGCGGATCAACTACTCTGCATCACATGTGGCTTATGGTCCTGGATCAGACCTGAATGCTTTCCGCGAAGCGTTTTGGGCAGAAGGTGGCCTTCAATCTCAGCTAACCGACCTCATAGGGCAGCCCGCCGATTTGTTACGCCAGATGAACACACTTAGGTCGCAAATCACCAGCCTTGGTGCCGTTCCAGCTTACGCCACCGGAACACTTAATCACCCAGGCGGCCTTGCTATGATTAACGATGGCGGCGGCGGTGAAATCGTTGATCTACCGGGGGGTGCCCGCGTGTACCCAGCAGACCTGAGCCGCAGCATGGCAAAGTCGCCTGACAAGGGTGACGCTGAAACTTTGGCGGAGCTGCGTCAGATCAAAGCCGAACTTGCGAGGATGAATAATCGAGGCGATCAGATCGGGCCTAAAACCGTCATGTATCTGCGCAAGATTTCAGACACGCAAGAATCGTGGGATACTGTCGGACAGCCCCCGGAAAGGGTGTAATAAAATGATAGTTTTGATCCCGGAAAAGGTAACATCTGAAAAGGTTGTGGCTAGCAATGTTCCAATGACAGATCGCCCAGAATGGGCTGTTGGCGTGTCATATAGCATTGGCGACCAAGTGATGGTGTTAGGCTCTGTAAATTTGATTTATGAGAGCGTGACAGATGCCAACTTGGGTAACGATCCTACGCTTGAATCAAGCAGCGTTCAATGGTTGACTATCGGAGCAATCAACAGGTTTAGAGCGTTTGACGATGAAGTTAATACCATAACTGATAACAGCGGGAAAATAACCTACACGCTGGCACCCGCAAAACTCGTTACAGCGATTTCATTCTTTGAACTATCGGCCAAAACGATTTCTGTTGTGGTAAAAGATGCGTCATTAGCCGTCACATATACAAATACCATAAATCTTATTGATACCTCTGAAATCCTCACTTTTTTAGACTACATTGATCCAATTCAATTTATGACTTCAGCTGTAATCGATGACCTTGTTGCGATACCAGGATATACAATCGAAATTACAATTGACGCTGGCGTTGGGACAGCGACCGTTGGTTTCATTCAGGTTGGAAAGAGGTTCTATGTGGGAGATTCTACAATTGGCAGCGGGTTTCAATTGCGAGACTTTTCAAGTATCACATTTGACGAGTTTGGTTCTGTCTCAATAGTGCGCCGTCCCGCCACTCGGGATTTGACACTCGTAGTGGCTGTAAAAACAAAGGGACTAGGCCCAATCCAAGCAATACTCACTGATCTTAGAGCGCAGATTACTACATGGTGGTCCCATGAGGATTTCAACCAGACCGGAACCGGCATTGTTGGGATTCTAAGCAACTTCTCACCTTCCTTTACGGGCGGAGACGTTTCATTCTTTACCGTAGAAATAAAGGGCATCATCTGATGACTATCTCACTGCCGCCACCACAGCCGAGCCTGAATAGCGCCGAGTTTAACGACCAAGTTTTGGCGTTTTTCTCATGGTTCCAGACATCAATACCACAGTTTAATGATTTGGCCGGGGGGACTGGTGTTGCAAATTTCATTTATCGTGACGATGCAAGCGCGGCCACAATCGGGGCAGATATAGATTACATCCGCACCTTTGCAAAGTCGAGTGCAAGCCCTGCATCCTTTGCCATATACAAACGCGCATCGGCAGCATCGACCGGTTCTTTCCTGTCGGCTGATGGCACTCACTGGGTGCCAGCTTGGACACGAACCGAACTTGAGATGTTCGGGGCTGTGGGCGACGGGACTACAGATGACCAGTCGGCTTGGGGATTGGCGGTGGCCCTCGGACTGCCGATTTACTTGACAAGAACATATCTTGTTACGAACCCGGGAAACACGCTTGGAGTGCCGATTAGCGGGCCTGGGAAACTAGTCACTGCCGTTGATGGTGGCAAATTGCAGTATAACATTCCCAGCTTTAATAGCCCGGTGCAGTTCCGACATTTCGGATACGCGGCTAAAAACGCAATCATTGCTCAAACCCCGCTTAAGGTCGTTATTTTCGGCGATTCAACCGCAACAAATAATTACGGCATAGACATTGGCGAATTGGTTTCCGACCAATTAGAGAATATTGGCGTTGGCGTGAGCGAAGTCATAAATGAAGCTGTCGGCAGCACATCATGGTCCACTAGGGATTATTCTCTAACGCTGAACGGATATGCCGAGCAAAAGCATCTTGCTATCATAAAATTTGGTATAAACGAAGCGGGTGCACCGCCTATCACGCTTGAATCCGCAGCCACTACACTTAGGAACTCAATGCGCACAAGGCTTGATCAGATCAGGTCAAGTACATATGGGTCGGCCCAAAACCTTTCTATACTTTTAATCATGCCGAACGCGCTTGGAAATAACAGCACATCAACAACAAACAAAAATAACCTATGGCTAGAGGCGACACAACAGATTCATTGGGAAGCCGCCAGAGATTACGAATGCATGATATACAATCCTTATACCGAAAGCCGTTGGGCAAGCGGTCAGGAAAACAAGTCTCTTGATGGTTTCCTTATACATCCGCAGGCCAATCACAACTTGGATATATGGGGGCGAGCCGTAGAAGAAACATTGGCACCGTTCGCTTCATCCCCCCGAAACAGGTTTGTATTGCGGAGATTTTCAGAGGGTGGCAGTCGCCTTTCATCCGAAGCACTGCAATCTTATCCGCGCGGGTTGACTGTTGAAAGAGCAAGCAATGGCGACGGGTGGCCTATCACTGGTTTCGTAACAACGATGAGGCATCCAGACACTATCGGATGGCAACAATTAGACAGTTTCCAATCTGGATATTCCCAATCCTTCAAGCGCCACTGGATAACGGACAGCAGTATGTGGTCAACGTGGAGCGGAAATAGCTCTGCCGTAGACTTAACTCTTCTAAATTCGTGGGTCGCATGGGGCGGCGCACTAGAAGCGCCAAAAGCGCGTCGATCTTCAGACGGTCTTGTTGTCCTGTCAGGTTCGATGAAAAACGGAACAGTAACGAACGGCACGGATATTTTCCAGTTGCCAACGGGGTATAGTCCGGTTGGAGAAGGTTATTATATCGCATCGCGTATCAACGGATTGGATACCACGAGACTGCTAATAAAATCGAATGGTTTTTGCAGCATTGCGGCCAACGCAGATGCCAACCTGCTCGGTCTAAATGGCATTACATTCTACTCTAACCTATAGAAACGGGCAGTATGACCAACCTTATAGAATCCGTCAGAACTGTCATCAATACTGCGCCAGAGCAGCTAAGTGCCCTATGCCTGTCAGGTGCTGCCGGGGCATATGTCAGGGCTGTGTTTGCGCCGCAAGCAAGCTGGAAACGCCGTTTGGCTGAGGGATTTGCAGGTGCTTTATCTGCAATCTTCTTGGGCGGATTGCTTGGTCATGTTTTGAATGAAATAACAAGCGGCGGCACATTCTCTTACCTTGCCGCCGGGTTTGTTATGGGTGAAGGCGGAATAGCAGCGGTCAGGGGGGTGAGAAAACTTATCCTCAAAGAGGACGAAAAGAAATGAACTTTCTTTTGGTTGCGAATAATATTACGTCCGCTGCCGTGATAATCGCTTGCTGGTGGTTGGCGCACCAATACGCCCGACTAAACCCGCCAGGGCGGTTGATAGCGTCTTTCCTTGCCATGCTCGGAATAAGTATCCTCACGACCCTTCTGGCAAGAAACGTCGGCTTTCAAATTGAATGGATGATTGTAGCATCCAAAGCGGTGCTGGCAGTAGCACTGACATTGATAATAATAAGACGCCACAAAATAGCCGGTGATTAGAGGGTATTGTCGGAACACATTAAACTTCAAAAGGAGAAATCGAAATGATTGCCAGAGCGTTTCTTGCAGTTTCCAGCATGTTATTTGCCATTCCAGCAATGGCACAGCAAAACCGAAACTGCGCACCCCGAGATATAGCCGTTGAAAGATTGGAAAGCGTATACGGCGAATCTGTGCAATCAATCGGGATTACAGCCGCAAATCAGATCGTTGAAATGTACGGATCAACAGATACTGGAACCTGGACCATCATTGTTTCCAGCCCAGATGGCATTTCTTGTATGGTTGCCGATGGTCATGGTTTCCAGAGAATTGACAATGACCCTACGCCCATGGGGGTTCCGGGATGATGCAGCACAGTCATATACAGATGCTTTTGGCGTCGTCCGGTTATTATAGATCGGCCATAGACGGTGATCTAGGACCAAAATCGCGCGATGCTGTGTACATCATCGAACGGAACTCCAACGCCAATCGCACACAATGGGACTGGCCCAGGAGGTTTGTTGCCGCCGCGCAAGCCGTGCTGGCTGCACAGGGATATGAACCTGGCGTCATTGATGGATGGTGGGGGCACAACACACGAGAGGCGCTAACAAGCTGGCTGAGTGCGCAGGCGGGCACAGATGCAACTGTCCCGCGAACACCGTCACTTGACAGGCCAAGCCCCGCAGACCTGCCCCGCCAAGATGACGTTGGCA
>JAACVA010000121.1:348-1177 GCA_009992615.1 Rhodobacterales bacterium | reverse complement strand
GTGGCACAGTCGAGCAAAGGCTGACCACTGCCACTGCCCCACTGCCAATGCGGCTGGACTGGGCGCTGGACACGCACGTCACCCGGCTGCGAGTGCATGAGAAATGCGCCGATGCGCTAACCCGCGCCTTGGCCGCTGTCGTGGCCCATTATGGTGAGAGTGAATGGCGTCGGCTTGGGCTGGACCGTTATGCAGGCGGATACAATCCGCGCCGGATGCGCGGCGGTACAAAATGGTCAATGCACGCATATGGCTGCGCAATCGACATCTACGCCGCACCAAACGCCCTGCGGACACGTTGCCCAAAGGCGCTGTTCTGCGGATATGATTACAAGCCGTTCCTTGACATCATGCAGGAACACAATTGGCTGCCCGCAATACGGCTATGGGGTTCAGATGCAATGCACTTCCAGATGGCCCGTCTTTAACACCAACCCCGAAAGGATAACCCATGGACTTTCTGACCGTCCTCTTGGCTAGCGAACAAGTGCAGACCGCAATCATTACTGTGATCGGCTTGGTACTCACATTCATCATCAACCGCGCCGCCGGTGCATTTACGGCGGCAACTGGTATACAGATTGAGGCCAGCCATCGTGACGCTCTGCACGAGGCGATTCGTTCCGCCGTCGAAAGTGCATTGCGCCACAACGCCAAGACTGGATTCAGCACTATGAAAGCCCATGTCGTCCAGCACTTGCGCGAATCCGTACCCGATGCACTGAAGGCCCTGACACCCGGCGATGGTGTTATTGACCGGCTAATCGACAGGTACGTTGGCGAGGCGCTTAACCGGATGGGCGAGCCGAAATGAAAACCAGCTTGGTGA
>JAACVA010000121.1:0-326 GCA_009992615.1 Rhodobacterales bacterium | reverse complement strand
CGCAGGGATAACATGGCGCGCCGTCGGTGGCGGTTCGCTATGTGGTGGGAACCGGGCTAATATCCGCCAAGATGTCACCGGCTCAGATCCTGTCGGTATCCTGTGTGGGCGCCCATTGGGCGACAGCGGCAGCAATACCTGGGAACGTGCGGCTGCGATCACGTTGACGTTTTGGACTTGGGGGCAGGCGGTTCTGCCCGCTGTCTGTCTGGTTTCCCCATCTGGGGCGGCCATTGACCATGCGCGGCGGGAACCATCTGTCCCGGGGCGGAATGGGAATCGGATGCAAGCCCTTGGCCCAGATGCAGGTTGCCTTGCTGGCATCG
>JAACVA010000334.1 GCA_009992615.1 Rhodobacterales bacterium | reverse complement strand
AGGTTTCTGAATTCTTAACATCACCGCTCCCAAGTCCCGATAGGCGATATAACTCCGCCCTGTTGTGCAGTTCCGGGACTGCTTGGTTTGACTAGTTTCCGGCAGCCTCAACCGCCCGAACTCGAGCGGAATATGCTGCCAATCCGCTACGTAGCAAGAAGCTGGCCAATGTTGGGAGTGACAATTCCGTCAGGTGGATTTCGCCCTACAGGCGAGCCATGCCGGGGCATTTTATGCCTCCGGTTCCAATGTGTTGATTTTGTGTAAAAATTAATGGGTTTCTGTAAGAGCATTGCTGCGATGCAAAAAGACGGCTGTGGCACGATTGCCACAGCCGTCTGCATTCGATTCAGGCAGCTTGCTGCCTATTTGGTCGATTCTGAGAGTGCCGCGTGTGCCGCAGCGAGACGGGCAATCGGCACCCGGTAGGGTGAACAGGACACATAATCGAGGCCTGCACGGTGGCAGAAGGCGACGGAAGCCGGGTCTCCGCCATGCTCACCGCAGATGCCCAGCTTGATGCCCGGACGGGTCTTGCGGCCCCGTTCGGCGGCCATTTTGACCAATTCGCCCACACCTTCCTGATCCAGCGTGACGAAGGGGTCTTTTTCGTAGATTCCCTTGTCTTCGTAGATTTTCAGGAAGCGGCCAGCATCATCGCGGGATATGCCCAGCGTCGTCTGTGTCAGGTCATTGGTCCCGAACGAGAAGAATGCGGCCGACTGCGCAATATCACCCGCCCGCAGGGCAGCGCGCGGCAGCTCGATCATTGTGCCGACCATATAGTCCAGCGTCATGCCGGTTTCGGCGAACACGGCCTTGGCCTGTTCATCGACAACGGCTTTCAGGATCTGCAGCTCACGGTGCGTTGCGACCAGCGGGATCATCACTTCCGGAATGGGCTTGCGGCCTGTTTCTTTCGCGATACTCACGGCAGCCTCAAAGATGGCGCGGGCCTGCATTTCGTAAATCTCAGGGTACGTAATGCCTAGACGGCAACCGCGATGGCCCAGCATCGGATTGCTTTCGTGCAGGTCAGCGGCGCGGCGCTTCAACTCTTCGACGCTGACACCGGAAGCTTTCGCGACATCCACCATATCCTCATCCGTATGAGGAAGGAATTCGTGCAGCGGCGGATCCAGCAGACGGATCGTTGCCGGGCGGTCTTCCAGAATACGGAAGATTTCCTCGAAATCGCTCCGCTGCATCGGAAGCAGCTTGTCCAGCGAGGCGCGGCGGCCGGCCACGT
>JAACVA010000333.1 GCA_009992615.1 Rhodobacterales bacterium | reverse complement strand
TGTTCTTCTGCTCGACGAGCCCACCAACGACCTCGACGTCGAGACGCTCCGCGCGCTCGAGGATGCGCTCGTCGATTTCGCAGGCTGCGCCGTGGTCATCTCCCACGATCGCTTCTTCCTCGATCGCATCTGCACCCACATGCTGTCCTTCGAGGGCGAGGCGCATGTCGAATGGTTCGAGGGCGATTTCACCGCCTACGAAGAAGACAAGAAACGCCGCCTGGGCCCGGATGCGCTGGAGCCGAAGCGGGTGAAGTACAAGAAGTTCGTGAGGTGATTGCAATTATGTCCCTGCGGGTTTTTTGTCGGTCCACCTCTAACCATAGGAACTTCGTTCGGATTGAAACATCAACGAAGATAGGACCTTGGCTCGCGCAAAGATCAGGGTGGCAAGGCCTCCCTGAAATGAAAACCTTGATAACCAAGCCGAAGCAGGCAATGCTGGAGTGAAAAGAGAGTCCATTTGAGGACTAGGGGTTTAAGGAGACGCTGTATGACTAACTTCCGAAGAATGTTAACCAATTTTCTTAGCGCCATTTCGCTGTTGACGGCAACGTCAACGGTCAGCTTTGCCAACCCTAGTCGGTATATCCCGGTTCTAGAGCAGCGCGCAGCAATTCTCGATTGCCGCTATGATATGGGGCTTCGCGGCGCCGCACGTTTTGGTGCAGAATGGCCAGAGACCCCGCCCGGCGGTCAAACTGTCACCTGGATTTTGCCCGGCCCAAACCTGACCCCGGCTCAGACAGACGAGATCAACAAATGCGCCGATAAACGGCTAGGGCGGGCTGCGACACCACGTTTTACGTCAGGAGCGAAAACCGAAAGGTTTGAGTATCGCAAATGCCCACCAGGTGCGCCTGTCATTGTTGGCGGAGCGACCTACTGTATCAAACGGAACTGACGTTATAAACTTTTTTCATTAACAGGGACCGGCCAAGCAACACGCTCGCGGCGTCGCAGTCTATAAGTGGCTCCTGTGCGGAAACAAGGGTCGCAAAGCACACCGCGTGATCGTCATGCTGAAAGCATGATCTGGCACGACGCGCTCCACGCGGCCGCTATATTGTGAGGCTTGGGGGGCCGTTTGCTATTGCTTCCGTGACGGTATCGCGTTCCACTTGGCGCAAAGAAATGAGAAAGGCTGCGCACCATGTCCCGAAACTCCTTCCTTGACCTCACAACGGACGAAGCGGCCGAGGCCTTTCTGGATCAAGACCTGTACGACCTCGATTTCACCCGGTTCCAGCCGCTCAATTGGGAGCGTCCGCCCAAGACCGCCCCTGCCGCCGACACCCGTGGAAAAACGAGACACCAATAGGTCA
>JAACVA010000120.1 GCA_009992615.1 Rhodobacterales bacterium | reverse complement strand
GACAAGGCCGAAGACGTGGTCACCATCGCTCTGCGCGGCAAGTCCGAGATGGGCGATTACATGGTGATCTGTTCGGGTCGTTCGTCCCGTCAGGTTTCGGCCATCGCCCAGAACCTGACCGACCACCTGAAGCAGGATCACAACCGCCTTTGCAAGGTCGAAGGCAAGGATGCCGGCGACTGGGTGCTGATCGACACCGGTGACGTGATCGTTCACGTGTTCCGCCCCGAAGTGCGCGATTTCTATCAGCTCGAAAAGATGTGGCTGACTCCGGGCGAACAGCCGATCCCGGCCTGATCGCCCGTCCATGCGCGTGCAAATCTGCGCCGTGGGCCGGGCCCGTACCGGCCCCGAGCGCGCGCTGACCGAAGATTATCTCGCCCGGTTCGCCCGTACCGGGAGGCCTCTTTCGCTTGGCCCGGCCCAACTGATCGAGGTCGAGGACAAGAAGGGCGGCGGCATAGCGGGCGAGGCCGTGCTGTTGGGCCGCGCCGTTCCCGATGGCGCACTGATTTGCGTGCTGGATGAACGGGGGCGCCGGTTTTCCTCGCCGGAATTCGCGGCGCAACTGACCTATTGGCGCGATCAGGGGCGGGGTGATCTGGCCTTTGTCATTGGCGGTGCCGATGGGCTGGATCCTGCCTTGCGCGCGTCGGCCGATGCCGCCCTGTCGTTCGGGGCGATGGTGTGGCCGCATATGCTGGTCCGGGCGATGTTGGCCGAACAGTTGTACCGCGCCGCCTCGATCCTGACTAACGGGCCGTATCACCGGGCCTGATCCGGTTTTTCTTTTCAAAGACACCCAATTCTGTCGTCTGACCCCGGTGACCCGGTTCCGCTTTGCCACAGACGGCGCTAGAATGAGTTCATCCAACCAGAGGTCTTGCCATGAACGCCCCCAAACCCGTTGTCCTGTGCATTCTCGATGGCTGGGGCAACAATACCGACAGTTCGGCAAATGCCCCGGTTCTGGCCGACACACCCACCTTTGACCGGATCATTGCCACCTGCCCCCATGCCATGCTTGTCACCCATGGCCCTGACGTGGGCTTGCCCAAGGGGCAGATGGGCAATTCCGAGGTGGGCCATACCAATATCGGTGCGGGTCGGATTGTGGCGATGGATCTGGGGATGATCGACCTGGCCATTGAGGATGGCAGCTATGCGGCGAAACAACCGCTGATGCAGTTCATCGCGGCGCTGAAGGCGACGGGGGGCACGGCGCATCTGTTGGGGCTGGTGTCCGACGGCGGGGTGCATGGCCATCTGTCGCACATCATTGCAACGGCGCGGATCATCGCCGGGGCAGGGGTGCCGGTGGCGCTGCACGCAATGACCGACGGCCGCGATGTGGCGCCTGATTCGGCGGCCGGATTTGTGGCCGCGCTGGTGCAGGCCCTGCCCGAAGGCGCACGGATTGCCACGGTGACGGGCCGGTATTTCGCCATGGATCGTGACACCCGCTGGGACAGGGTGCAGCAGGCCTATGACGCCATGGTGCGCGCTCAGGGCCAGGCCCGCGCCGACAGCGCAAAGGCGGCGGTTGCGGCGGCCTACGACGCGGGCAAGACCGATGAATTCATCCCCGCCACGGTGATCGGTGACTATGCCGGGATGCAGGACGGCGATGGCGTGTTCTGCTTGAATTTCCGCGCTGACCGAGCGCGCGAAATCCTTGCCGCCATCGGGTTTGACGATTTCGACGGGTTTGACCGAGGCGCGCGTCCGGCCCTTGCCGCGCGGTTGGGCATGGTGGATTATTCCGTGGCCCACGATGCCTTTTATCCCGCCGTTTTTCCGAAACAGACGTTGCACAACACCCTTGGCGAATGGGTGGCAAAACAAGGCAAGACCCAGTTCCGTCTTGCCGAGACGGAGAAGTACCCGCACGTCACTTTCTTTCTGAACGGTGGTCGCGAAACGCCGCAGATCGGTGAAGACCGCGCGATGCCGAAATCGCCCAAGGTTGCCACCTATGACATGCAACCCGAGATGAGCTCGGTTGAGGTGACCGACCGTTTTGTCGAGGCGATCGCGCATGGCTATGATCTGATCGTCACCAATTATGCCAACCCCGACATGGTCGGGCACACCGGTGATCTGGCCGCAGCCATGGCCGCCTGTGCCGCTGTCGACCGGGGGCTGGCGCGGGTGCTGGAGGCGCTGGAAAAGGCCGGGGGCGCGATGATTGTCACCGCCGATCACGGCAATTGCGAAACCATGGTCGATCCGGAAACCGGCGGCCCGCATACCAGCCACACCACCAATCCGGTGCCTGTGGTGCTGTTCGGCGGGCCGGCGGGCGTTTCGCTGCGCGACGGGCGATTGGCCGATCTCGCGCCGACGCTGCTTGACCTGATGGGCCTGCCGCAGCCGCCCGAGATGACCGGAAAGACGCTGATCATCCGATGACCCTGCGCGCCGCAATCTTGGTTCTGGCCTGTGTCGCCTTGCCCCTGTCGGTGCAGGCCCAGGCCGATCCGGCGGCGATTGCCCGGCGCGCGGTTGCCCAGCTGGACGAAGCGGCGCGCGGGCTGGCCGCCGCCGGTGGATCGCGTGACCGGGTGGCCGTGCTGACCCAGACAATCCGCGCCTATGAACAGGGGCTGGGTGCGCTGCGTGAAGGGTTGCGTCAGGCCAACGGGCGCGAGGCGGCGATCCGCGCCCGGTTCGACCTGGAGCAGGCCCGTCTGGGCAGCCTTCTGGGGGCGCTGCAAACGATGCAATCGGGGCCAGAGGCATTGCTTTTGTTGCACCCGGCTGGCGCGCTGGGCACGGCGCGGTCGGGGATGATCCTTTCGGATGTCGCCCCGGCGCTGGCATCGCAGGTTGCCGCCCTTCGCACCGATCTGACTGAAATCGCCACTCTGCGGGCCTTGCAGGCCAGCGCTGCTGAAATGCTGGAAACCGGCCTGTCCGGTGTGCAGCAGGCGCGCAGCGATCTGTCTGCGGCGATTCAGGATCGTGTGGATCTGCCGCGCCGCCTGACCGAGGATGCAGAGCAGATGCAGCGCCTGCTGGTCAGCACCCGCACCCTGGAAGGCTTTGCAACCGGGTTGGCCCGGCTGCCCGAGGATGACATCAGCCGCGCCTTGCCGGATTTTGCGGCGGCGCGGGGCGATCTGGCCGCCCCCGTGCAGGGCCGCGTCGTCGCCGGGTTCGACCAACCTGATGCGGCGGGGGTGCGTCGGCCGGGGGTGTTGCTGGCCACGGCACCCGGCGCCTTGGTCACTGCGCCCTGGCCTGCGACGATCCGCTATCGCGGGCCGCTTCTGGACTACGGAAATGTGATGATCCTTGAGCCTGCGGCGGGCTATCTTATTATTTTGGGCGGGCTGTGGCAGGTTTATGGTGAAGTGGGTCAGGTAATCCCGGCAGAGGCCCCTGTGGGGCTGATGGGGGGCGGCGGCGCGCCGGATTTGGCAGGCTTTGGCCCACAAGAGGCGGTTCAGGATGGTCAAGACCGGCAAGAGACGCTTTATATGGAACTGAGGGACGGACAGACGCCGGTGAACCCGGTTGAATGGTTCCGGTTGGATGAGGAATGATCGACAGATGAGAAAATTTGCAATCGCCGCCGTGGGTGGCGCCCTCGCAGGCGTCCTGTTGACGACCCAGGTGGCCGGCCCGCTGATCGCCCAGGAAAACAACGCCAAGGCCAGCGTCTATGAACAGCTTGACCTGTTCGGCGACATTTTTGAACGGATACGCGCTCAATATGTGTCCGAGGTCGATCCTAAGGATCTGATCGAGGCGGCGATCGACGGGATGCTCACCTCGCTCGATCCGCATTCCAGCTATCTGTCCGCGAATGACGCCGCCGACATGCGGGTGCAGACCCGGGGTGAATTCGGCGGGCTGGGCATTGAGGTGACCCAGGAAGAAGGCTTCGTCAAGGTGGTGGCACCGATGGACGGCACACCGGCCGACACCGCCGGTGTTCTGTCGGGCGATTTCATCACCCATGTCGATGGTCAGTCGGTGCTGGGCCTGACGCTGGACGCGGCGGTTGAGCTGATGCGTGGCCCGGTGGGCAGCGAAATCATCATCACGGTGGCGCGTGAAGGCACAGCCGAACCGTTCGACATTTCAATCATCCGCGACACGATCAAGCTGACGGCGGTGCGCACCCGTACCGAGGGCAAGTCAGTCATCCTGCGGATCAGCACCTTCAACGACCAGACCTATCCCAATCTGGAAGAGGGCCTGAAAAAGCAGGTCGAAGAGGCCGGTGGCATCGACAATATCAACGGCTTTGTCGTCGATCTGCGCAACAATCCCGGCGGGTTGCTGACCCAGGCCATCCGGGTGTCGGACGCCTTTCTTGAAACGGGTGAAATCGTTTCGACCCGGGGGCGCAACACAGCGGACAGTGACCGGTACAATGCCACGGCCGGCGATCTGGCCGAGGGCAAGCCGCTGGTCGTGCTGATCAACGGTGGCTCGGCCTCGGCCTCGGAAATCGTGGCCGGTGCGTTGCAGGATCATCGTCGCGCCATCGTCATCGGTACGAAATCCTTTGGCAAGGGTTCGGTCCAGACGGTGATGCCGCTGCGGGGCGAGGGCGCGATGCGCCTGACCACCGCGCGCTATTACACGCCATCGGGCCGCTCGATCCAGTCTTTGGGGGTGTCGCCCGACATCGTGGTCGCCCAGCCGCCCCGTCGTGACGACGAAGAACCGGCCGAGGAAACCTCGGCAATCCGCAGATCCGAGGCGGATCTTCGTGGCGCGATCAGTAATGATTCGGTTTCCGAAGATGAACGTGCAATCATCCTGGAAGAACAGCAAAAGGCCGAAGATGCTGCAAAGCTGCGCGATGAGGATTATCAACTGGCCTATGCCATCGACATTCTGAAAGGTCTGTCTGCCCTTGGACCCAACTGAAGATAAAGGCCAGCGCGCCGGGCCGTTCGGTGCGTTGGACGTTGCAACCCCCCTGTCCAGCCATACCTTGCTGCTGCGGCCGCTGGCTAAAGAAGATCACGCCGTGTTGGCCGCCTGTGCCGCCGACCCGCTGATCTGGGAGGCGCACCCGAACAAGGCCATGGCAACCCCCGCCGGGTTCGACCCGTGGTTCGCCAGGGCACTGGCCGATGGCGGTGCCTATGTGGTGGTTGATCGCAACAGGGACGCGGTGATCGGCAGTGCACGCTTTTACAGGCTGCCATCTCTGCCTGGTGCGGTTTGCATCGGTTACACCTTTCTTGCGCGCAGCCATTGGGGCGGGGCCACCAACCGTGCGTTGATGACGCTCATGATAGATCATGCCCTTGCGGTGTTTTCCGAGGTGTGGTTCCACATCAACGTGTCCAACCTGCACGGGCAGGCGGCCACGGCGCGGCTGGGCGCGACGCTGCGCCATTCGGAATGGCACGATCTGACCACCGGCCCGATGGAGTGGTTTTGTTACCGGCTTACCGCCAAAAACTGGCGCAAACAGAAAGCGGCTGCCTGATGACCCCGCAAGACATTGCAAAACTGCCCTATCGCCCCTGTGTCGGTGTGATGCTGGTCAACCCTTCGGGCGGGGTGTTCGTCGGTCAGCGGATCGACCGCGACCAGGATGCGTGGCAAATGCCCCAGGGCGGTATCGAACCGGGCGAAGACCCCCGTGTCGCCGCCCTGCGCGAATTGCGCGAGGAAACCGGGGTAACCGCCGATCTCGTGCGCATTGAGGCCGAAACCACAGGCTGGATCCCCTATGACCTGCCGCTTGATCTGGTGCCGAAAATCTGGAAAGGCCGGTATCGCGGGCAGGAGCAGCGCTGGTTCCTGATGCGGTTTCTTGGCACCGACGATCAGGTTGACATAACGGTGCCCCCGGCCGAATTCTCCGAGTGGTGCTGGCTGTCCAAGGATCAGTTGAGCGATCGGATCGTGCCGTTCAAGCGCGCGGTCTATATCGAGGTGCTGCGCCAGTTCGGCGGGCTGATCTGATACGGGCGCGCAAGGCATCCTTGCCGCGCCCGGTTTGAGCCAGAATCAGTCGGGTTTGCTGGCCTGCATAGACGGGCATTCGCAGAACGTGTCATACCATTTGGCCAGCCCGTCGTTGCCGGTGCGCCACGACCGCGCATCGTGGCGCAAATCCAGGTAACCCAGTGCGCAGGCGACCGAAATCTGCCCCATGTCCAGCGGCCCGTTCAGATGGCTCATCCAGCGGGTGTTCAGGGCGTTCAGCGCACGGCTTGCCTTGCCCCACTGTGCCTCAATCCAGTCGTCGAACTGTTTTTCCTCGGGCCGCACCCGGCGTTCATAGACCATGGCGATGCTGGCATCCATGATCGCATCGCCCGTCGCCTCAAGCGTCAGGGTGTCCCAGATGCGCGACGCGGGGTACAGCTTGCCGCCCGCCCGCGCATCGAGATAGCGGCAGATCACCCGGCTGTCATACAGCGCCGGGCCATCGGGCCGCACCAGCGCGGGGATCTTGCCGGTGGGGTTGTGGGCCAGAATTTCCGGCGCCGACTTGATCGGCGTGGTGGAGACGTTGAGCAGCGCGACATCGCCGGTCTGGCCGGTCTCGTGCAGGGTGACGACAACCTTGCGCACATAGGGCGAGGCAGGGGAGTAGAACAGTTGCATGGGCGAACCTCCTTGGTTTTGCCGCAGACTAGGGCTTGGGCGCAGGGCTGTCCATGAGGGCCGCCAAAAGGCCGGCGCCCTGACCGATACCATTGTCGGACAGCCGGGCGATGAATTGCGCGTCGGGTCTGGTTCAAAAGGCAGGATTCGGGTGCATCACTGCGGCCTTGCCAGCAGATGGCCCGTTTCGTGGCCGGTGATCAGCGCGGGCACGATCCGGCCCACCGGCTGGTCGGTTTCAAACCGCGTTTCGGTGAATTGCGCGGTGCGGCCCATGCGGGGGGTTTCCATCAGCACGCGGTGCGCGGCACCGGTTTGCGCCGCCAGGTGGCGCGTCACCTGCGCCGCCCCGGCCGCCCGCAGAGCCGCCGCGCGGGCCTTGATCGTGGCACCGTCCACGGCCGGCATCCGCGCCGCCGGGGTGCCCTGACGTGCGGAATAGGGAAACACATGCAGCCACGTCAGATCGCAGTCGCGCACCAGATCCAGAGAGCCCTGGAAGTGGTCATCGGTTTCGGTGGGAAAGCCGGCGATGATGTCGGCCCCGAACACCATATCGGGGCGCAGGCGTCGGGCATCTTCGCAGAACGCCACCGCATCGTCGCGCAGGTGCCGCCGCTTCATCCGTTTCAGGATCATGTCATGGCCGTGTTGCAGGCTCAGGTGCAGATGCGGCATCAGGCGCGGCTCGGTTGCGATTGCCCCCATCAGATCGTCGTCCACTTCGATGCTGTCAATGCTGGAAATCCGCAGGCGCGGCAGGTCGGGCACCAGCCGCAGGATGCGCATCACCAGATTGCCCAGACGCGGCGCGCCGGGCAGATCCGCGCCCCAGCTGGTCAGATCGACACCGGTCAGCACCACCTCGTTGAAGCCCTTGTCGATCAAGCGCTTGATCTGGTCCACAACCACCCCGGCGGGCACCGAACGCGAATTGCCCCGGCCATAGGGGATGATGCAGAAGGTGCAGCGGTGGTCACAGCCATTCTGCACCTGCAC
>JAACVA010000119.1:1650-7634 GCA_009992615.1 Rhodobacterales bacterium | reverse complement strand
CATCCCTGCCATAGCCTTGCAGGTACAGCAGCGCCGTCAGGTCGCCATGGGTGATTCTCAGGCGTGTCTGGGCGGCGACACTGGGTTTGGCGTGCAGCGCCACGCCTGATCCGGCGGCCTGCAACATCGCCAGATCGTTGGCCCCGTCGCCTACCGCGATGGCATCGGCGGGGGTCAGCCCAAGGCGGCCAGAGATTTCAAGCAGCGCGTCGAGTTTCGCCTGTTTACCGAGGATCGGCCGGGCGACAGTGCCCGCCAGAAGCGGCCCATTCTCTATCAGCGTGTTGGCGCGGTGTTCGTCAAAGCCCAGCCGCGCAGCGATACGCGCGGTGAACTGGGTGAAACCGCCCGACACAAGGGCCGCATGGGCGCCATGCGCCCGCATCGTCGCCAGCAGGACCGGCCCGCCGGGCATCAGGGTGATGCGGTTGTCCAGCACGGTGTCGATGGTGGCGACTGGCAGATCGCGCAGCAGCCCGACACGTTCGCTCAGCGCCTGTTCAAAATCCAGTTCGCCGTTCATTGCCCGGGCGGTAATGCCCGCCACATGGGCGCCGACGCCGGCGAAATCCGCCAGTTCGTCGATGCATTCCTGCTGGATCATCGTGCTGTCCATATCGGCGATCAGCAATTTCTTGCGACGATTTTCAATCGGTTGCAGGGTCAGATCAATTCCGTCGGTCTGTAGGGCCTGCCAGACATCCCACAGGTTGGCCGGGGGGGTGGGCACGGTGAATTCTGCCGCCTCATCGGGGGCAAGCCATTGAACATCGCGCCCGCCCCATGCGTTGCGCAGGGCCTCGGCCAAGGCCGGGTCGAGGCAGGGGGTGGCTGGGTTTGTCAGCAGGGTGACGATGTGCATGGGGCCGATCCTCGGGCGGTTTTCTGGGGCGATTTGCGGCCAAGAACCACGGTTGGGTGGCCGACGAAAGACCGGGCGGCTCTGGCGGGGGCGTTTCTGCATGAAAAAGTGCAGGTTTGCGATGGCCAGTGACGAAGAGGTCAGATGCGAAGCACAATTTCAGATGTGGCTTGTGCCTGGTCCCGTCAGCAGACCCAAGGGCAAGGCATTTCCTGTCTGTTATCCGATCCGTGCGCGTAATGATCGTTCCCGGAAGGCCGGGCCAAGCGGGAAAGGATGGTGTCCGCGGCGGGATTCGAACCCACGGCCCCAGGATTCATACCACTTCGGCTTTCGCCGCCGCCTCTCGGCGTTCGTGGTCTGGACTGTCCCTTCACCCTAGGCCGAGAGGCCCTTAGATGCTGCCCATCCAGTCTCTACACCTTCCCCCTGCGGGGCTTGGCTCGGGATTGGCATGGTGCAAGCGCACCGAAGCGTTCCCCGAATTTGAGCAGATCCGTTGTGCCGTTTCCGAACGCAACGCCCAATTGAAAATTAGGAATCCTGTGCTCTATCCAGCTGAGCTACGCAGACATCTTCTCCTTCGGCCCAACTCTATACTGACCGGGGTGAACCGGCAATATCCCAATTCTCGGGTTTGCGCCGCTGCGCCGCCTGTCGCCGGAAAGATACAGTTGAGGCCTGTCTTGTGCGGGGCTGTCTGATCCGCCAATATCGCCGGAAAAGGATATTGTGTTGAGCGAAAACCATAAAAGACAACTGACACTGCGCGACGTCTCGGACGAATCGGGCGTCAGCGAAATGACTGTCAGCCGCGTGTTGCGCAACCGCGGCGATGTCAGCGAGGCAACCCGCACCAAGGTTTTGGAAACCGCCAAGCGCCTGGGGTATGTGCCGAACAAGATTGCCGGTGCCCTTGCGTCGTCGCGGGTGAACCTGGTGGCGGTGATCATTCCCAGCCTGTCCAACATGGTGTTCCCCGAGGTGATGACCGGCATTGCCGAGGTGTTGGACGACACCGAACTGCAACCTGTGGTCGGCGTCACCAATTATCACCCCGAGCGGGAAGAAGACGTGCTGTATGAAATGCTGTCATGGCGCCCTTCCGGGGTAATCCTTGCGGGGTTGGAACATTCCGACGCCAGCCTGGCCATGCTGCGCGCCAGCGGTATTCCGGTGGTCGAAATCATGGATGTCGACGGCGAGGCGGTGGATGCCGTCGTGGGCATTTCGCACCGCCGCGCCGGGCGTGAGATGGCCAAGGCCATCGTCAAGCAGGGGTTCGAAAAGATCGGCTTTCTCGGCACCAAGATGCCGCTGGATTTTCGCGCCCGCAAACGGTTCGAAGGCTTTACCGAAGCGCTGGCCAAGACCGGGCTGGAGGTGGTTGCGCAAGAATTTTACGAAGGCGGCTCGGCGCTGGTCAAGGGGCGCGAAATGACCGAAGTCATTCTCGAGCGTAACCCGGATCTGGATTTTCTGTATTACTCGAATGACATGATCGGTGCCGGCGGTTTGCTTTATGCCTTGGAAAAGGGCATCGCCGTGCCCGGCCGTCTGGGTATGGCGGGATTCAACGGGGTTGAGTTTTTGCGCGGCCTTCCAAAACAACTGGCCACCATGGATGCCGGGCGCATAGAGATCGGCCGCGCCGCAGCCCAGATCATCGCCGATCGCGCCGCCGGGCGGGTGACGACCGGGGGGCAGCGCATCGAACTTATCCCGAAACTGCAATATGGCGACACATTGCGCCGCTACAAACCCTGAGCATCCCTTGCAGGATCAGCCACTGTGTCAGGTGGCATAGGGTGATCCCTCTTCATCGAGAATCGCCTTCAGATCGGCCAGGTGGCACACGTCTTGATCGGGACATTGTTGCAACGCGCGGGCGGTTTTTTCTGCAATGTCGTCGGACAGAACCCGCAATGGCCGCCCGGTCTGCAAGGCCCGGATATAGGTTTCGGCGGCGCGCTCGAAATAATCCACCGGTTGAAGGATTCGGCGAAGGTTGCACCGATCACCATCACGCCGTGGTTGCCCATGACCATCACCTTTTTTTTCGAGTCGTCGTACCGGGCGGCACAGCGGATGCCCTCTTCCTTGAAGGCCAGGGAAAAATGGTTCGCAACCGCCTCGTGCAGGTTCAGGCGGGCGGTCCAGCGGAACGCGGCGGCCAGATCCATCCGTTCGGGCCAGTGGTCAAGGTTCGTGTTTATGGCGTGTCCTTTCCGGTGTCGTGGCAACACGCCACAGGACGGCGCGCCCGCGAGGCCCTGATCCGGCCCTTGCGCTGTCATTCTGGCGTCATGCACCGATGTAACCAACGGACGTAGGCGGGACGCATCTTGCCCGCAGGGGCTGATCTGCGATACGCATCGTCATTGCCGCGCGTCCGCGCGCCACGAAAAAGAAAGGATGCGCCATGTACGCGCCCACCCAGAACCTGCCCGTCGTTTCACCCGACGCGGTGCCGCATGAAACCTTCACCGATGCGCGGGCCGCTGTTGTCCGGCTGACGCAGCTTTACGACGACGCTTGCCAGTTTCTGGGCCGACATTTCATGGCGACCATTGCCGAAGGTGCGCCGCAATCGCGGTTTCGCGCCTTCTATCCCGAAATCCGCTTTGCCACGACCAGCTTTGCCGGGGTCGACAGCCGCCTGTCCTTTGGCCATGTGGCCGGGCCCGGCACCTATGCGACCAGCATCACCCGCCCCGATCTTTTCGCCCATTATCTGGAACAGCAGATCGCCCTGCTGATCGAAAATCACGGCGTCGGCGTTCAGATCGGCCCGTCCTGCACGCCGATGCCGGTCCATTTTGCCGTGGCGGGCGAAGGCACGGTGACCGTGCCGCACGAAGGCGTGGCCGATTTCACCCTGCGCGACGTGTTCGATGTGCCTGATTTGGCCAACACGAACGATGACATCGTGAACGGCTTCGGTTTCACCTATCCCGATGGTGCCGCGCCGCTTTCGCCCTTCACCGCGCAGCGGATTGATTATTCATTGGCGCGGCTGACGCATTACACCGCCACCAGCCCATCGCATTTTCAGAACCACGTCCTGTTCACCAACTATCAGTTCTATATCGAAGAATTCGAGGCCTATGCCCGCCTGGTGCTGGCCGATCCCGACAGCGGCTATGACAGTTTTGTCGGCCCCGGCAACCACCAGATCACGTCTGCCGACGATCCTCTGCCGGTGCCCGCAAAGTTGCCGCAGATGCCCAGTTATCACCTGAAACGCGCCAACGGCAGCGGTATCACCCTGGTCAACATCGGTGTCGGACCATCCAACGCCAAGACGGCCACCGACCACATCGCGGTGCTGCGCCCGCATGCATGGATCATGGTGGGCCACTGCGCGGGCCTGCGCAACTCGCAACGGCTGGGCGATTTCGTGCTGGCCCATGCCTATTTGCGCGAAGACAAGGTGTTGGACGACGACCTGCCGCTTTGGGTGCCGGTTCCCGCCCTGGCAGAGATCCAGATCGCGCTGCAAGATGCCGTGGCCGAGGTGACCGAACTTGAGGGGTATGAGCTGAAACGCATCATGCGTACCGGCACGGTGGCCAGCCTGGACAACCGCAACTGGGAATTGCGCGATCAGTCCGGCCCGGTGCAGCGCCTGTCGCAATCGCGCGCCGTGGCCCTTGACATGGAAAGCGCTACGATCGCGGCCAACGGGTTCCGCTTCCGCGTGCCCTATGGCACCTTGCTGTGCGTCTCGGACAAGCCGCTGCATGGCGAACTGAAACTGCCCGGCATGGCTTCGGATTTCTACCGCACCCAGGTGGCCCGGCACCTTCTGATCGGGATCCGCGCGATGGAACGGCTCAGCCAGATGCCGCTGGAACGCATCCATTCGCGCAAGCTGCGCTCGTTTGAAGAGACGGCCTTCCTCTGATGGGGCAAAAACCGCCACAAAATACACGTTTTATGGGGAAATCGCACCACCAGCCGTTGTGTGCCGCCACAATATCCGACTAAATTGCGCAGATGACCCATAAGGTGGGCAATTTGAGGAGACCATACATGGCAAAACCTATGACCAAGACCCAGCTTGTCGCCACCCTGGCCGACGACATGGGCACCGACAAGAAAACCGCCGGCACCGCGCTGGATTCGATCATCGCGATCATCACCCGTGAAGTGGCGGGCGGCGGTGCCGTGACCCTGCCCGGAATCGGCAAGATCTATTGCCGCGAACGCCCCGAGCGTATGGTGCGCAACCCCGCCACCGGCGAACAGATCAAGAAAGAAGCCGACAAGGTGGTGAAGATGACCATCGCAAAGGCGCTGAAAGACAGCGTCAACGAATAGGCCCATTGCGCGGTCTGCTTTCACTTGGCCGCCCTTTGTTGGGCGGCCCGTTTGTGTGTGCGTTGGCGCTGTGAGTATTTTTACAAAGCAGAAACCGGTCGTCCCGGACGCCTTATGGAAATCTGAAGGTGGCGTTGTCCGAGGTAAACAAAACTGACATTGTCACATTCGCGGTCCGGTCTCCCAATGCACCCATGCGGCCTTACATCCGCAAGCCAAGGGGCTTTTGCCACGGCGGGGCCGGGCGCCCCAGTACAACATTTTACCCGGATTATGCAGGAAGGGTTGATGAGGGTGGCCTGACTTTTTGAAATTCTGTATTTTCAAGTTCCGGACGCTGAAGATGCAGCTTTCAGGAGCCACCCCTCCATGGATATATCCACAGCCTCTCGCCTGTCTTTGTCACCCGTGAACGGCAAGCCGGTGCTGATGAATTTGCCGGGTCGCAGATGATCTCGGTTACGGGGCTGACGCTTCTGCGGTAGGCGGAGCGCCGATCGGGGCTGGCTGGCCTGCTGACGTCTTGTATGATGGATCCGCGCGATCCGGCCAAAGTGCAGCATATCCCCGCCGAGATAATCTGTTTCCGGATCATGAGGATTGCAGCGGGCTATGCGGATGGCAATGACTCGGTGGAACTGGGCAATGTCGATCTTTCAATGTCACCCTCGATCGCAATCCTCAGACGGGTGCGGCGCTGTGCCCGACGACAGTGCCCGACGACAGTGCCCGACGACAGTGCCCGACGACAGTGCCTGCGACCGACCGGTTGAAGGCGCCCCTGATCAGGTCTCCCTCC
>JAACVA010000119.1:0-1628 GCA_009992615.1 Rhodobacterales bacterium | reverse complement strand
GCGATGCGCCGTGACCGGGGCTTTGGTTTGGCCTGCCGCAGCACCTCGATCATCAGCGTATTCAAGCTTTCCCGTGGCTGCGCGTGGATCGCGGTATGGATCGTCTCGTGGCAGACACGCTGACCGGGATCATCGGGATGCATGCGCCGCGATCTGCTCTGGCGACCAGCCCAATGGAGCAAACGGTTGCGCAGCATCACGCGCCCGCCTCGCGACATCTGGATCATACCCACGCGGCGTGCCCCCCCGCATAAGTTCAGGCCCGATGGTGGCATGATGCCTCTCAAGACGCCGTCCAATCCGACGCAGGCTCGATCCCCGCTGATGTTCCGCAAGGATCACGCCATGTTCCTCGGCTTTCAGGTGCTTGCAGTGTCTTTCCATGGCAACATCCGATGCCCTTCGGGCTGTCGGTGTCGCAGTGCAATATTGCGGCTCAACAGCACCATACCATAATCGTTTTCCTGTTTGCGGCCTGTTGCGAAACTGCGGGCTGCGACAGGTCAAGCCGGCGCGCGGCCGCAGCACAAGAGCCGGTTTCGGCAACCGTGCGCAGCGCATTCATGGCGGCGATTGAAAGTGACATCTGACCCCAGGCGACTCTTTGAACTTCCCAAGGCTTAGCCTTGCCTTGTCACAGGCACGCCAAAGCACAGGCAGAACGACTGCGCAGGCTGGGGGGCATATCGGCCCACGGACTACCCGCTGCGTTCCGCCCCGAATAACCGCGTTTCTGATGCCGAACGAGGATAGTCGCCAGCGTATCTGTGGATCTGAAGACAGTAACCCATCTGGCAGGGTTGGACCCAGAAGCGGTCTTGGCGACCGGGCTTTTGTTTGGCAGCCCGCGCTGGCCACCGAATGGCAACAGATCTATCCGCTGACCATGCGGTTGAAACTGCGCCGGGGCGTCACCTTTCGCAACAGTTAAGACATGACTGCCGATGAAGTCGTGTTTTCGTTGAACCGGATGTATCGGGTAAGCTTCCCGCCCTATGTCAAACGCTCCAAAGACCGGCTTTCGAACTTTGTCGAGGCATTCAAGATCGACGATTACACCGTGCAGATCAAGGTTGCTCGCGAAGTGCCGCTGTGGGAGACGCTGATCTCGCTCCAGCAGGTCATGATCATGAACGTGAAACAGCCCAAGATGCAGGATGCCCGCATCCGTCGCGCGCTGTCGCTGGCGATCGATTGCGATCTGCTGAACGAGGCGCTGTGGTTGGGCAAGGCCGTCGTGCCATCGACCCACTCGATGAAAGAGATGGGCGCGTTCCACATGCCAGAGCTGACCACCTTCGAATACAACCTCGAATAGGCCAGGCGCCTGCTGCAAGAGGCCGGTTATGACGGGTTCGAAATCACCTTCGACACTGATCCGGTCTATCACTCCAACGGTTTGCTGGCCGCGCAGGCGATCACCAGAATGTGGGCAGAGGTGGGCGTCAAGGGCGTGGTCAACACGACCTCGACGTGGTCGGATCGTTCGCCCGACATGATGGTGCGCAACTGGTCCAACCCGATGTATTTCGCCGACCTGTTTGGATCATTCGGGGCGATGTGGGGCACGAATGGCCCATCCGAAGGCGAAGGCCGGTTCAACACGGACGCGGATTATGCCGAGACTT
>JAACVA010000118.1 GCA_009992615.1 Rhodobacterales bacterium | reverse complement strand
CCTGTGACCAGCACACTATAGCCCCCGGCGCACAAGGCGGAGGCACCGATGCCGCTGGTCACGATGATATTGCGCCGGGTCAAGGGGGCCTCCTGTCGATCCGGGTTATGGTGCAACAGTGACGGGGCGGCTGCGGCGTTCGCACCAGGGGCGTCGTGACGCGGCGCGGCAACTTGTTCCGCCCGCGCGAACCGGCTAAGCCGGGGCAAGAGGACAGGTGATCATGGCAGACAAATTCAGCGAACAGGAACGGGCGAAAAGCAGGCAGATCGGCGCATTGGCGTCGCTTTGGCCATTCATGCGGCCCTATCGTGCCCTTATCACTGCGGCGATTCTTTCGCTGGTGCTGACCGCCTGTGTGTCGCTGGTGCTGCCGCTGGCGGTGCGTCGGGTGGTGGACGGATTCGAAACCAGCGTCGAGGCGTTGCTGGACAGTTACTTTCTCGCGGCGCTGCTGATTGCCGGTTTGTTGGCGGTGGGCACCGGCCTGCGCTATTACTTCGTGACCCGGCTGGGCGAACGGGTGGTGGCCGACATCCGCAAGGCGGTGTTCAACCGGGTGATCGGGCTGTCGCCGACCTTTTACGAAAAAATCATGACCGGCGAGGTTCTGAGCCGGATCACCACCGACACGACGCTGATCCTGTCGGTGATTGGCAGTTCGGTGTCGATTGCACTGCGCAACGCGCTGATCCTCGTCGGCGGTCTGGCGCTGTTGTTCTTCACTTCGGCCAAGCTGACACTGATGGTGCTTTTGATCGTGCCGGCGGTGATTGTGCCGATCATCGTGCTGGGGCGACGGTTACGGGTGCTGAGCCGCGAAAATCAGGACTGGATCGCGCAATCCTCGGGCAGCGCCAGTGAAATCCTGTTGTCGGTGCAGACGGTGCAGGCCTTTACCCACGAAGCCAAAAGCCGGGCGGCATTTTCCGATGTGACCGAGAAAAGCTTTGACGCCGCGCGGCGCCGGATCTTTACCCGCGCCATCATGACGGTGATCGTCATTGCGCTGGTGTTTTTCGGCATTGTCGGCGTGCTGTGGATGGGTGCGCGGGATGTGCGGGCCGATCTTATGACGGTGGGCGAACTGGTGCAGTTCGTGATCTATGCCGTGATGGTGGCGGGCGGGGTTGCCGCCCTTTCGGAAATCTGGGGCGAGTTGCAGCGCGCCGCTGGCGCGACCGAGCGTCTGGTCGAATTGTTGAACGCCTTGGACACGGTGAATGATCCCGCAGCACCGTTGGCCCTGCCCCGTCCGGTTAAAGGCGCGATCACCTTTGACGATGTGGTGTTCCACTATCCGGCGCGCCCCGGTATTGCGGCGCTGGACGGTGTGACGCTGGATGTGCGGCCGGGCGAAACCGTGGCGCTGGTCGGGCCTTCAGGCGCGGGCAAGACGACGATCATCCAACTGATTCTGCGGTTTTACGACCCGGACAGCGGGACGATCCGGCTGGACGGGATCGACCTGAAACAAATGCGGCGCGACGATTTCCGCGCCCATGTTGCCCTTGTGCCACAGGATCCGGTGATCTTTGCCACCTCAGCGCGGGAAAACATCCGCTTTGGCCGCCCCGATGCCACGGACGCCGAGGTGGAACAGGCCGCCCGCGCCGCCGCGGCACACGATTTTCTGACCGCTCTGCCGCAGGGTTTTGATACCTATGTGGGCGAACGCGGCGTGATGCTGTCGGGCGGCCAGAAACAGCGTATCGCCATAGCCCGTGCCATCCTGCGCGATGCCCCGGTCCTGCTGCTGGACGAGGCGACCAGCGCACTGGACGCCGAATCGGAACGCGCGGTGCAGCAGGCCGTCGAACGGTTGGCCCAGGGGCGCACGACGCTGATCGTCGCGCACCGGCTGTCCACGGTGAAAAAGGCCGACCGCATCGTCGTTTTCGAGGCCGGGCGCATCGTGGCGACCGGCACCCATGATGCACTTGTGGCCGAAGACGGGCTGTATGCGCGGCTGGCGCGGCTGCAATTCACCGATGGTCTCGCCGCCGAGTGACCCGGCGGCACACCGGTTTCTGACGCAGCGTCGGTTTTGACGCCGCGCTTGCGGTATGGCGCCAATCCCTTCATCGTTGCGGGATAAGCACGGGCGTGCGCCAAAGCACACCCAGGGAGGGGAGAAACCACACCATGGCCAGATTTGCCGGGTATGCCGACCGCGACGTCATCGAGCAGGAAATGCCATGGCAGGCGCGCGATGTTCCGCAGACGATGCACCGTTACATGGCCTCGGTGGCCAGCCGCCATGGCGCGCGCCCCGCGGTCACGTTTCAGCTGTTGTCGGGGCCAAAGGCCCCCGCCGAAACCCTGACCTGGGCACAGTTTCACCAACAGACCACCCAGGCGGCCAACCTGTTTCGTGCTCTGGGCGTAGGGCCGAGCGATGTGGTGGCCTATCTGCTGCCCAACTGTCTTGAGGCCGCCGTTACCCTGATCGGGGGAACCATCGCCGGAATTGCCAATCCGATAAATCCGCTGTTGGACGCCGAACAGATTGCCGCCATCCTGCGTGAAACCGGGGCAAAGGTGTTGGTCACGCTCAAGGCATTTCCGAAAACCGATGTGCCGCAAAAGGCGGCCCGGGCGGTGGCATTGGCGCCAAACGTGAAAACCGTGCTTGAGGTCGATCTGAACCGCTATCTTACCCCGCCCAAAAGCTGGATCGTGCCGTTTCTGCGCCCCAAGGTTTCGGTGGCGCACAGTGCCAGGGTGCTGGATTTTGCCAAAGAACTTGCCAAACGGCCCACCACGCTGGCCTTTGACGACCCCGAGGTCGATCGCGTCGCCGCCTATTTTCACACGGGCGGTACGACAGGGATGCCCAAGGTGGCGCAACACAAGGTGTCGGGCATGGTCTATAACGGCTGGCTGGGGCATCGCCTGTTGTTCACCGAGCAGGACAACGTGATTTGCCCGCTGCCGCTGTTCCATGTGTTCGCCTGTCATGTGATCCTGATGGCGATGATCTCATCCGGCGCCCATGTGGTATTTCCCACGCCGCAAGGCTATCGCGGCGACGGGGTTTTCGACAATTTCTGGAAACTGATCGAGCGCTGGAAGATCACCTTTGTCATCACTGTGCCCACCGCCATTTCGGCCCTGATGCAGCGCCCGGTGAACGCCGACGTGTCGTCGATCAAAACGGCGTTCTCGGGGTCGTCGCCCCTGCCGATAGAGTTGTACAGACGGTTTGAAAAGGCCACCGGCGTTACCATCGTCGAAGGCTATGGCCTGACCGAGGCAACCTGCCTCGTGTCGATCAACCCGATCGACGGCATCAAGAAAATCGGCAGCGTCGGCATCCCCTTCCCCTATTGCGAGGTGAAGATCCTGCGAAAGACGCCAGAGGGCGTGCAGGAATGTGAAACCGATACAGTGGGCGAAATCTGCGTCGCCAACCCCGGCGTCTTTGCCGGTTCCACCTATACCGAAACGGACAAGAACCACGATCTGTTTCACCGCGACATCTATCTGCGCACCGGTGATCTGGGTCGGATGGATGGCGACGGCTATCTCTGGATCACCGGGCGCGCCAAGGATCTGATCATCCGCGGTGGCCACAACATCGACCCCGCCGAGATCGAAGAGGCGCTGGCCGGTCACGAAGCCGTGGCGATGGTCGGCGCCATCGGTCAGCCCGACGCCTTTGCAGGCGAACTGCCCTGCGCCTATGTCGAACTGGTGGCGGGGTCGGATTGCACGGTCGAAACCCTGATGGAACATGCCCGCCAGAACGTGCGCGAACGCGCCGCCCAGCCGAAATACATCGAGATCATTCCTGAAATGCCGAAAACCGCCGTGGGCAAGGTGTTCAAACCCGACCTGCGCCGCCGCGCCATCAGCCGGGTCTATGACGACGCGCTGAAGGCGGCAGGGGTCGGCGCCCGGGTGGCCGAGGTGGTCGAGGACAAGAAACGCGGTCTGGTGGCGCGGATCGCGAGGGGCGATGCCCGCGAAGATGATACCGTCGGTCATGTGTTGGGCGAATTCACCAACGCCTGGGAATGGGCCGACTGACACGGCCGGGACGCGGCCGTGATTGTCCGCGCCCGGCTTCTTCTTGCTTCAAATACTCAAATCCGCCCCTGGCGGCCGGCACAGCCCCCACGGCGGTTTACCCCCGACCGTGCGGCGTCCACCAATCCAGCACAGGGTTGATCGGAATGATCCTGTTGGGATTGATCGTGTCGTGGCTGTAATGATAGTGTCGCACGATATGGCCGAAATGCACCGTTCCGGAGATGCCGGGCCATTGGTACAATTCGCGAGTATAGGCCCAGAGGTTCGGATAGTCGATGATCCGCTTTCGATTGCATTTGAAATGCAGATGATACACCAGATCGAACCGCACCAGCGTTGAAAACAACCGCCAGTCCGCCTCGGTTATTTTCTCGCCCATCAGGTAACGCCGGTCGCCCAACAGCCCCTCCAGCCAGTCCAGGCTGTCGAACAATGGCCCCACGGCGGCGTCATAGGCCGATTGCGTGGTGGCGAAGCCGGCCTTGTACACGCCGTTGTTCACGGTGTCATAGATGCGTGCGTTCACCGGTTCGATCTCCGCGCGCAGGGCTGCGGGCCAGAAATCGTCGGTGTTGCCGGTCAGCCTGTCAAAGGCGCTGTTGAACATCCGGATGATTTCAGAACTTTCGTTGCTGACGATCGTTTCGCGCTGTTTGTCCCACAGGATTGGCACGGTCACCCGTCCGCTCATGTCGGGCTTGGCCTTCAGGTAAATATCCCGCGCAAACGGCAGATCGTACAGCCTGTCGCCGGTGGTTCCCGGAAAATCGGTCGCAAAGCTCCACCCTTCCGACAACATGTCGGGATGCACGACCGAAACGTCGATCAGATTGTCCAGCCCCTTCAGCGCGCGAAAGAACAGCGCCCGGTTCGCCCAGGGACAGGCATACGAGACATACAGGTGATAGCGCCCCGCCTCGGCCTTGAACCCAGCCTCGCCCGATGGGCCCGCACTGCCATCGGCGGTGATCCAGTTGCGGAAACTGGCGTTTGACCGCACGAAGGCGCCGCCGCTTTCCTTGGTGTCGTACCAGGTGTCATGCCAGATGCCGTCAACCAATTGTCCCATGCGCTCTCCCCTTCTTGCATCGTTACCCTATCCCATCACGCGATTGCACAACACCTCGCTCCTTGCAGGTGCTCTGTGCGATAACGCACAGATTGCCGCGTCCGCCGCATCCACCATTGCGGCGTCGGGGCATGGCCCGTATACAGCTGGGTGACGACGCCCTCAGGGGCCGGACAGGTGGCACAGGGCAGGCCGACCCAGGCAGGGGGCCCGCTCTGCGCATCGTCAGCCGGGGACACACCCCGCGCATCGATCCGGCCCACGGGCAACTGTGAAAGGATATGCGATGCGTCTGACCGTTTTTCTGATCCTGTTTCCGGGCGCCGCTCTGGCCCATGTGGGCCACCTGGGCGAATATGCGGGCCACGATCACTGGATCGCGGGCGCGGCCATCGGCATCGCCGTCACCCTCGGGCTCTGGGCGGCCTGGAAAGGCAAGCGCGACGATGACGCCGCGCCCGACCCCGACGCCGATTCGCAGGCAGAAGACGAGGCCAAAGCATGAAAACCGGTGTGATGATCTGCGGTCACGGGTCGCGCAGCCAGGCGGCGGTGGATGAATTCGCGGTGCTGGCACACAAGCTGCCCGGCTACCTGCCTGTCGACTGGATGGTCGATTACGGCTATCTCGAATTTGCCAACCCGGTGATTCGCGATGGTCTGGACCGGCTGCGCGCGGCGGGCTGTGATCGTATCCTTGCCGTGCCGGGCATGTTGTTCGCGGCGATGCACGCCAAGAACGACATCCCCACAGTGCTGAACACCTATGCCGCGCAACACGGGCTGGTGGTGCATTACGGCCGCGAACTGGGGATCGATCCGAAAATGATCGCCGCCGCCGGGGCCCGGGTGATGCAAGCGGTCGCAAGCGCCAATGCCGAACACGGCGACATCCCGCTGCACGACACCTGCCTCGTGGTCATCGGGCGCGGCGCGTCCGATCCCGATGCCAATGGCAATGTGGCCAAGATCGCCCGGATGTTGCACGAAGGGCTGGGGTTCGGCTGGGTCGAAACCGGGTATTCCGGCGTTACCTTCCCGCTGGTCGAACCCTGCCTGAGCCATGCCGCGAAACTGGGCTATAAACGCATTGTCGTATTCCCGTATTTCCTGTTCACCGGCATCCTGATCGACCGGATCTATGGTTTCACCGATCAGGCGGCGGCGCGCCACCCCGAGATCCAGTTCGTCAAGGCCGGTTACCTGAACGACCACGACAAGGTACTGGAAACCTTCGCCGAACGTGTGCTGGAACAGGACGGCGCCAATCCGCCGCCCAACTGCGCGCTTTGCGCTTACCGTGAACAGGTGCTGGCGCTTGAGGATGGGCGGCATCGCCACATCCGCCCCGAAGACCGCACCCACCCCGCCTTTGCGGGAACGCCACCCCCCACCTGCGTGCTGTGCAAATACCGCACAAAGGTTCTGGGATTCGAGGCCGAGGTGGGCGCGGTGCAGCAAAGCCACCACCATCACGTCGAAGGCCAGGGCGCCAGCGCGCCGGGCAGCAATGTCGCCGACTGCACGCTGTGCGATACTTTTTGCACCGGCCTTTGCCGCCTCGTATCCCAGGATGCGCATCACCACCATGACCATCCACACGATCACCACCACGCCCACGATCACCACCACGCCCCTTATCCCCATGCCAAACACCCGCATGGCCCGGAAAGCGTGCGCAAGACAAAACCCTGAGCCGGCTTCTTCTTTGTAAAAATACTCCCGCCGGAGGCATCCGCCCCCGCCACTGGCCCGAACCCCCGAAAGTCCGATGCGCCCCTACGAAAAAGACCCTGCTGCGATTTATGCGCAAAGCTTCGCAAAGGTGCGGGCCGAGGCGCGGCTGGATCGCTTTCCGCCGGGGCTGGATGCTCTGGTGGTGCGGCTGATCCACGCCTGCGGCATGGTCGAGATTGCTGACCGTCTGGCGTTTTCGGCGGGCGCCTTTGCGGCGGGACAGGCGGCGCTGGCTAGGGGGGTGCCGGTTTTGTGCGATTGCGAAATGGTGGCGGCCGGTATCATCCGCCGCCACCTGCCATCAGCCAATCCGGTGATCTGTACGCTGAACGATGCCGATACCGCAGCGCGGGCGGCATGGAGCGGCACAACCCGTTCAGCGGCGGCTGTCGAGGCATGGCGTGATCATGTCGAAGGCGCGGTGGTGGCCATTGGAAATGCCCCCACCGCTCTGTTCCACCTGTTGGAGCGGCTCGACGCAGGCTGGCCCAAACCGGCGGTGATTCTCGGCTTTCCCGTTGGGTTCGTCGGGGCTGCTGAATCCAAGGCGGAACTGGCGGGGCATCCACGGGGCTGCGATTTTGTCGCGCTGCGCGGGCGGCGGGGCGGTTCGGCCATGGCCAGCGCTGCGGTCAATGCCCTGGCTGCAGGTCTGCACACCGCGCCACCCGGTGACGCCAAAGGAGATGTCCGATGACCCCCCCCTGGTTGCATATTGTCGGTATCGGTGAAGACGGCATGGCGGGCCTTGCCCCCGCCACCCGCGCCATTCTTGAAGCTGCTGAAATCATCGTCGGCGGCGACCGGCACCACCGTTTGTCTGACAGCGTGACAGCGCAA
>JAACVA010000332.1 GCA_009992615.1 Rhodobacterales bacterium | reverse complement strand
GTGCTTGCCTCGCTGACGCCGCGCGAAGAACGGGTGCTGCGGATGCGGTTCGGGATCGGGATGAACACCGATCACACACTGGAAGAGGTCGGGCAGCAGTTCTCGGTGACACGGGAACGGATCCGGCAGATCGAAGCCAAGGCGCTGCGGAAGCTGAAGCATCCGTCAAGGAGCAGGAAGTTGCGGAGTTTTCTGGATCAGTGAGTGTTAAAGAACTGAATACAAATCTAACGCAATAGGTGTAAAGGAATGTCGGTAACTTTTGAAGTTGGTAGTAAGAAAAAGGCGTACTGCCGCAAGTGCAAAGGTTATCGAAATTGTGAAATAAAGGGATTCTACTTTCAGTCGGATCACAATGATCATTTTTCATGGACTACCGAGTGGTTCTTGCTTCAGTGTTGCGGGTGCGATGAAGTTTTTTGCCAGACTGTCGCGACGGACTCGGAAAGCTATTATTACTTCACTGATGAAGATGGCACTGAAGCACGTGAACCTGAAGAAACGATAGAGTATTGGCCGGCTAAGAACAAGCGGCAGCGGCCAGAATGGATGACAGACATTCTCTCGCCGCTGGATGAAGTTGATGGTCTTTCTAAACCCCTAAGCGAAGTTTACGGTGCGCTGGATAATGATCTCACGATCTTGGCTACAATCGGGGTGAGAACAGTTTTTGATGTTTGTTCAGCGGCGTTGGGCATAGACGGTGATTTTACGTTCAAGCGTAAGCTTGAAGAGCTGGTTAAGCTTGGAAAAATAGGCCAGCTTGATCAAGAAAATCTTGAGACGCTGGTGGAAGCAGGAAATGCAAGCGCGCATCGAGGTTGGTTGCCGAATTCACAAGAGCTTACGACAATACTTGATATTCTAGAGCATTTCCTTAATGTTTCTTTCATCGCACCAAGCCTGCGCAAGCAACTCGACGAAAAGGCGAGAAAGCTAAAGGCGAAGGTTCCGCCTAAGAAAGGCCCGAAGGTCAAGATCCCTTGACTCCCCGTACGCAATCACGTACATTTCCCTCCATGAAAACCCTCTCCTCCACCGACCTGCGCGCCAATCTCTCGGCTGTCATGGACCGCGTGAACGACGACCACGAGCCGGTCATCGTCACCCGGGCCAAGGGGCGGCCGGTGGTCATGGTGTCCTTGGAAGACTGGGCCAGCATG
>JAACVA010000331.1 GCA_009992615.1 Rhodobacterales bacterium | reverse complement strand
ACTTCGGCATTGCTCAGCGATACCGACAGATCGTCATTGGCGACATTGAACACCTCATAGCCCAGACCATCGGTCAGCAGACAGCGTTCCACCATCTGCCCCAGATCGCGGGCGTCGATATAGGCAAAGATATTGCGCCGCCGCAGGTCGGGGTTATCCATGAAGGCGGGAAATTTGCCGGCATATTCTTGCGGCTCGATCACGTTGTTGATCCGTAGCCCGTAGATGTCAAAACCGGACCGGGCCTGGAAACTGCGGGCCGTCACCTCGTTCGCAACCTTTGACATGGCATAGCTGTCATGCGGCACGGTCGGGTGTTCCTCGTCGACCGGCAGATAGCTGGGCCTGACCTCACCCTGGGCAAAACACACCCCATAGGTCGTCTCGGACGAGGCAAAGATGATCTTCGGGATGCTCAGCTTTACCGCCGCCTCGATCACATTGTAGGTCGCCATGACATTGACACGATACGTCTCATTGTCGGGTTCGATCAGGATGCGCGGCAAGGCGGCAAAATGCACCACGGCATCGAAACGCGGCGGTTTGGGCAGGTCAAGTTCATCAAAACCCGCCAGCGCGGTCAGCGCGTTGAAGACCTGACCGCTGTCGGTCAGTTCAACCTTCAGGTTATCGACGCCATCACAATCAAGCGGTACACGATCAGCATTCAGAACACGGTGGCCGCGTTCCAGCAAATAGCCAATGACGTGCCGCCCCGCCTTGCCCGAGCCGCCTGTAAACAATATGCGCATGAAATCTCTCCTGATGTTGAACCCAAGGATAGAGACCATGGCGCGGATCACAAGGAAGTTCAGTAAAGGCATCAGGCAGCATCACCGTTACGCGCCCCACAGAACATCCCCCGGTGGTTTGCAGAATTTGCCCCGCTTAATCTGTAAAGGCCGCTCGACCGCGTCTTAAGAATTTCTTTTAATGCACTTTAAGATGGTGGGTGATAAGGGATTTGAACCCCTGACATCTTCGATGTGACCGAAGCGCTCTACCGCTGAGCTAATCACCCGCTGGATGCTGGGGTATCGTCTGCGACGACAGGGTGCAAGGGGAAATGACGCATTTTCTCGGGCAACAGTGTCAATGGACCTGTGCCCAGAAGTTGACTCTGGCTTTGTCGGGCGGCGGTTTGCGCTCTTTTCTCAACTTGAAGGCTTATCCCTTTTCTCCCGGTGAGCACGACATGTTGGGCTCGCCATCCTCAGAGGTGGCTGCGCAAATTTGAACAGCCGAGATAAGTGGGTTTCCTTCTCAACAGCGGTACGATGCTGCGAGCAAGGAGAAGGTCATGGCAAGACGACCGCGCCGGAACCACAGCCC